>JAJUIM010000168.1 GCA_029267645.1 Microbacterium sp. | reverse complement strand
GGGTTCGCGCTCTCGGCGCGGAAGGCGGAGCGGGAGCAGACCGGGTCGTGCACGATCTTCCGCGTGAAGGAGCTCGCGGGCCTCGAGGACGAGGTCGCCCAGCGCACCGCCGCGCTCTGGGACGCGCCGGCGCAGGGCGACGCCGCCGAGGTCGTCGTCCTCCAGGCCTGAGTCCTCAGGCGAGCTCGCGCCCCGCGCCCCACACGCGGCGCACCTCGAGGTCGGGCCCGAGCAGCACGGCGTCAGCCGCGAAGCCCGCCTCGAGCGCGCCGAGGTCGGCGCGGCCGAGCGCCCTCGCGGGGGTGCGCGTCAGGGCGTCGACCGCGTCGGGCAGCGCGAGGCCGGCCTCTCGCACCGCGAAGCGCAGCGCCGCGTCGAGCGTGAGCGTCGAGCCCGCGATCGATCCGCCGCCCGCGAGGCGCGCGACGCCGCCCGTCACCTCGACGTCGAGCGAGCCGAGCACGTAGTCGCCGTCGGGCGCGCCGGCCGCGGCCATCGCGTCGGTGATGAGCGCGACGCGGCCGGGCGCCGCCGCGAAGAGGGCCCGCGCCACGACGCGGTGCACGTGCACGCCGTCGCAGATCAGCTCGAGCGTGACGCCCGCGCGGTCGAGCGCGGCGCCGATCGGGCCCGGGGCGCGGTGATGCAGCCCGTCCATCGCATTGAAGGCGTGCGTGAGGATCGAGGCGCCCCGATCGAACGCGGCGAGCGCCTCGTCGTAGCCCGACGCCGTGTGCCCGACCGCGGCGCGCGCACCCGCGCCGACGACGGCGTCGATCGCGTCGAGCGCGCCCGGCAGCTCGGGCGCGAGCGTGACCTGCACGACGGATCCGCCGCCGGCCTCGAGGAGCGCCGCGACGCGATCCGCCGTGGGCGCGACGAGCAGGCCCGGGTCGTGGGCGCCCTTGTGCCCCGGGTCGAGGAACGGGCCCTCGAGGTGCGAGCCGAGCACGAGCGGATCCGCCGCCGCGAGGCGCGCGACCCGGCACACCCGGTCCGCGAGCACGTCTGGCGGCGCCGTCACGAGCGAGAGCACCGAGCGCGTCGTGCCGTGCGCGCGGTGCGTCGCGAGCGCGCGTCGGATCGACTCCTCGTCGTCGTCGAAGCTCGCCCCGCCGCCGCCGTGGCCGTGCAGGTCGATGAAGCCGGGCGCGAGCACGCCGCCCTCGGCGTCGACGATGTCTTCGGCGGGCGACGCGCACTCGCGCCAGCCCGCGCCCGTGCCGTTCGCCGCGACGCGGTCGCCCTCGAAGCGCACCCAGGCGTCGGCGGTCTCGCGGCCCGCGGAGACGAGGCGGGCCGAGTGGATGACGGTCATGCGGTCGATCCTGCCAGCCTCGGGACCGCTGCGGGAGTGCGGATCAGCGCGCGGCCATCTCGCGCCGCAGCAGCGCGACGGCCGTCTCGGCGTCGTCGACCGCGACCGTGACGTCGCCGCGGCCCGTGCGCGAGACGCGGATGCCCTCGCCCGCCCGCACGACGAACCCCTGCCCGCCCGCGCCATGGCGCCAGCCCCACCCGCCGAACTCGGCCATGGGGCTCACCTCGACGACCTCGGCCGACGTCAGCTCGTCGATCGGCACGCGCACGCGGGGCCAGCCGACGGGCGAGCTCACCGCGAGGCCGTTGCGGTCGACGCGCACGCGGATCCGCAGCATCTGCGTCGAGAGGATCGTGACGACCAGCGTGAGCGCGAACGTGCCCCACAGGGGCCATTCGATGGATCCGCGCGTGCGCAGCTGCGCCGCCATGAGCACGATGAGGAAGATGTTCGTGCCGCCGAGCAGCGCGCCCATCGTGATCGCGCCCGCTCGCGAGATCGACGCCGTGCGCATCCACACCGCCCGCTCGCCGGGCTCGAGGTCGAGCGGCGCGACGTGAGCCGGCTCGGGCGCCGCGCGCGGCGGCTCGTCGATGACGAAGAACCACGTGAGCCCCAGCGCGGCCGCGGCGACGAGCCCCATGAGCGCGAGCCACCCCGTGCCCGTGACCGTCGCGGCGTCGTCGACGCCGACCTGCATGATCGCGAGGCCGAGCATGAGCACCGCGAGAAACCCCGTCATGGCGCCGACGACGGCGCCGAGGAAGCGGTACGACGTGCGCGACGTCGCGCGAGGCCGCTCGACGAGCGCGATGCCCGCGAGCAGCGCCGTGAGGCCGCCGCCGACGCCGAGCGTCAGCAGCGGCAGGCTCCACGGCGCGCCGAAGCCGTCGGGCTCCCCGTCGTGCCCCAGTGCACCGCGATCGGGTCGGGCAGTGTCGGGATCATCGCCGCCTGCGCGATCGCGACGGCGGCGACGACGCCGAGCGGGATCCAGAGCGCGAGGATCGCGAAGGTGCGGCGCGCGCGGGCGCGCGCCGCGAGCAGGTCGGTCGTCATGGCGTGGCCTCTCGTCGGGTCGGAGCGGCGGGCAGCTCGCGGACGAGCGAGGCGAGCACGTCGCGCGCGACGCCCAGCTGGTCGGCGCGGCGGACGAGCTCGGCTGCCTCGGCGTGGATGTCGGCGAGCGCCGACCCCTGCGCCGATACGGTCGCGCCGCGACCCGGGCGCATCGCGATGACGCCCTCGTCGCGGAGCACGCGGTACGCGTGGAGCACGGTGTGCAGGTTGATGCCGAGCGATGTCGCGACCTCCTTCGCGGAGGGCAGCCGCTCGCCGGCCCCGATCCGTCCCGCCGCGATGTCGGCGCGGATCGAGCCCGCGAGCTGCTGGTACACGGGATCCTCCCGCGTGGGGTCGATGCGCAACAGCATGCACTTATTCTACTTCAAGTAGCACAAGGCATCCCCGGTCAGATCGCGCGGCGCTCCAGCACGAGGCGCACGGCGCGCAGCGCGACGCCGACCGCGACGACCGCCGCCCCGCCCGCGACAGCCTGCCATGGCAGCGTCACGGCGAGCACGGCGCACAGCACCGCGCCCGCGACCTGCAGGGCGCGCGGGTACCGGCGCACGGCCGGTCGCTGCCGCAGCGCGGCGAGGTTCGCGACGAGGTAGTACAGCAGCACGCCGAACGACGAGAAACCGATCGCGCCACGCAGGTCGATCGTCACGACGAGCGCGATGACGACGATGCCGACCGCGATCTCGGCGCGCCGGGGCACGCGGGATCCCTCGTGGATGCGCTCGAAGAACCGCGGCAGGTCGCCCTCGCGGGCCATCGCGAGGCTCGTGCGGCCGAGCCCCGTGATGAGCGCGAGCAGCGCGCCGAGCGCGGCGCACGCGGCGCCGATCCGCACGACCGGCTCGGCGGCCTCCCACCCCGCCGCCGCGACGACGTCGGCGAGCGGCGCGGCGGATGCGGCGAGCGCGTCGGACCCGAGCGCCCGCAGCGCCGTCACGGCGATCGCGGCGTAGACGACGACCGCGCCGCCGAGCGCGAAGACGATCGCCCGCGGGATCGTGCGCGCGGGATCGCGCACCTCCTCCCCCATCGTCGCGATCCGCGCGTAGCCCGCGAACGCGAAGAACAGCAGGCCGGCCGACTGCAGGATCCCGAAGGCGCCCGCCTCGAGCGCGCGGGCGCCGACGACGTCGCCCCTGGCGGGCGCGGAGGAACCCGCAGCGACGACGACCGCGAGCGCGACGAGCACGACGACGACGAGGATCTTCGTCACGAGCGCCGTGCGCGTGACGCCGAAGAGGTTCACGGTCACGAGCGCCGCGACGGCGAGCGCCGCGACGAGCCGCTCGTGCCCTGGCGCCGCGTACGCCGCGAACGTGAGCGCCATCGCGGCGCAGCTCGCGATCTTGCCGATGACGAAGCACCAGCCCGCGACGTATCCCCACCACGCGCCGAGCTCGGCGCGGCCGTACGCGTACGTGCCTCCTGCGACGGGGTGCACGGCGGCGAGCTGCGCGGACGACGTCGCGTTGCAGAACGCGGCGACAGCAGCGAGTGCGAGGCCGATGAGCAGGCCGGGGCCCGCCGCGCCCGCGGCCGGCGCGAAGACCGAGAAGACGCCGGCGCCGAGCATCGAGCCGAGCCCGATCGCGACGGCGTCGGCGAGACCCAGGCGGCGGGCGAAGCCCGCTGTGCGTGACATGCCGGAAGCGTAGCGAGCGGCGGCCGCGCCGCCCCGCCTCACGCGGCGCGGTTCACGCGGAGTTCATCGCACGGTCGCGCTCCGCCGCCGCCTGCGCGGCGAGCACGCGCGCGCCGCCGTCCGCGTCGTCGGTCGCCAGCACGAAGCGCGTGCCGTCCGCGCGGTCGATGCGGATCCCCTCGCCCGCGCGGATCGCGACGCCCGCCTGGGGGCCGGCGACGCGCGTGTTCCAGCCGAGCCGGCCGATGTCGGCGACAGGATCGACCTGGACGACCCGCGCTCCCGCGATGTCCGCGAGCGGGATGCGCAAGCGGGGCACGCCGATGGGCGATCGCACGAGCACGCCGCGCGCGTCGATCCGCACGACCACGACGAGCTGCGACGCCGCGCCCAGCGCGTTGACGACAGAGAGCGCCGCCGCGACGATCCATGAGGCGGAGCCGGCAGCCGCGAACGCGTGCCCGGCGATTGTGAACACCGCGAGCGTGCCCACGACGAGCGCGGTCTACGCGCCGGAGCGCGCGGCGACGGTCGTCCGCGTCAACTGCCGCGGGTCGGTCGCGGATCCGTCGGCCCTCGCCGGCACGCGCACGAGGGACCCGGCCGCGATGGCCGCGGCGCCGCCGGTCCGCGCGGGCGCGGTGCCGTCCGGCTCGCCCGCGAGCGACCAGTGCATGACGATCGTGCCGGGCAGGAACGGCAGCGCGACGAGCTCTGCGAGCACCGCGAGCGTGACGACCGCGGCGGGCAGCCACGCGGCGAGGATCCAGAACTCCCGATCAGCTCGCATCGCGGCCACGAT
>JAJUIM010000043.1 GCA_029267645.1 Microbacterium sp. | reverse complement strand
GCCGAAAACCCGCTCGCGAATCGCCTCTCGCACCGATCCGCTGTCAGGCACGATACATATTGACGAGCCTATGGACAAATTACTTTCGCGTAACATACGGGGATCGCCGTGCCCCGCCGCGACGCCGCGCGTGGGCCGCGACACGCCGAGCGACGCGCGAGAGAGGATCCCGTCAGCCGACATGACAGACCCCGTCCTCCGCATGCGCGACATCACGATGCGCTTCCACGGCGTCACGGCGCTGTCGGACGTGTCGCTCGAGGTCGAGCGCGGCGAGGTGCACGCGATCTGCGGCGAGAACGGCGCGGGCAAGTCGACGCTCATGAAGATCCTCTCGGGCGTGCACCCCGCGGGGTCCTTCGACGGCGCGATCGAGATCGACGGCAGGCCCGCGGCCTTCCGATCGCTCGGCGACAGCGAGCGCGAGGGCGTCGTGATCATCCACCAGGAGCTCGCGCTCGTGCCATCGCTGTCGATCGCCGAGAACCTGCGCCTCGGCAACGAGATCACGAGGCGCGGGCTCATCGACTGGGATCGCACGATGACGAGCGCGGCCGATCTGCTCGAGCGGGTCGGGCTGCCGCAGAACCCCGCGACGAAGGTGCTCGAGCTCGGCGTCGGGCAGCAGCAGCTCGTCGAGATCGCGAAGGCGCTCGCGAAGGACGTGAAGATCCTCATCCTCGACGAGCCGACGGCCGCCCTGAACGACGCCGACTCCGAGCGCCTGCTGTCGCTCATCGAGCGCTTCCGCGACCAGGGCATCACGTGCATCCTCATCTCGCACAAGCTGCGCGAGGTGCTGCGCGTCGCCGATCGCATCACGGTGCTGCGCGACGGCGCGACGGTCGAGACGATGCGGCGCGACGACCCCGAGACGGGCGAAGGCCGCATCATCCGCGCCATGGTCGGCCGCGACCTCGACAGCCTCTTCCCGCCCCGCGATCCCGACATCGGCGACGAGCTGTTCCGCGTCGAGCACTGGAGCATCGCGCACCCCGCGGATCCGGATCGCCTCGTCGTCGACGACGCGAGCCTCACGCTGCGCGCGGGCGAGATCGTGGGGCTCGCGGGCCTCATGGGCGCCGGGCGCACGGAGCTCGCGATGAGCATCTTCGGCCGCTCGTACGGCCGGTGGGTGTCGGGCACGGCCTACAAGCGCGGCCGCGAGGTCGACCTGCGCACGGTCGAGCGCGCGATCCGCAGCGGCGTCGCGTACGCGACGGAGGACCGCAAGCAGTACGGGCTGAACCTTATCGGCGACATCCAGGTCAACGTCTCGGCCTCGGCCCTCACGCGCCTCGCGCGGCTCGGCCTGCTCGACCTCGTGCGCGAACGCAAGGTCGCCGACGCGTATCGCTACAAGATGAACATCAAGGCGCCGAGCGTGCGCGCCGTCACGGGCAGCCTCTCGGGCGGCAACCAGCAGAAGGTCGTGCTCGCGAAGTGGATGTTCACGAACCCCGACGTGCTGATCCTCGACGAGCCCACGCGCGGCATCGACGTCGGCGCGAAGTACGAGATCTACGGCATCATCAACGAGCTCGCGGCGCAGGGCAAGGCGATCCTCGTGATCTCGAGCGAGCTGCCCGAGGTGATCGGGCTGTCCGACCGCATCTACGCCCTCTCGGCGGGGCGGATCACGGGCGAGCTCGCGCGCGAGGACGTGACGCAGGAGCGCCTCATGCGGCTCATGACGGCGGGCGCGTGACCGTGGCGGCGAGACGGCCCGGATCCGGCGACGCGCCGCGCGACACGGCGTGGTGGGCCGCGTCTCCCCCGCGCACGATGGGCGCGCGCACGACGAACGAGGAGGTGCGCCAGCAGAACCTCTCGACCGTGCTGCGCCTCGTGCACGTCGAGGGGCCCCAGTCGCGCTCGCACATCGGCACGGCCACGGGCCTCAACCGCTCGACCGTGACCGCGCTCGTCGGCGAGCTGCTCGAGCTGGGACTCGTGCGCGAGACCGAGCAGGCCCCGACGGGGCGCGTCGGCCGCCCCTCGCTCGGCGTCGCGGCCGACGACGCGGTCGTCTCGCTCAGCATCCGCGCCGAGCCCGACGCCGTGACGGTCGCGCTCGTGGGCCTCGGCGGCACCGTGCACTCGCGCCTGCGCCACGACCTCGCGAGCGCGCCGAACCCGCGCCGGTTCGTGCAGATCGCCTCGTCGCTCGTCGACGGCATGCGGGCCGACATCGAGCGCCACTACCGCCTCGTGGGCGCGGGGCTCGCGATCCCGGGGCTCGTCGACGAGAGCGGCACCGTGCTCGTCGCGCCGCCGCTCGGCTGGAAGCGCGAGGCGATCGCGCCGCGCCTCGAGCACGCGCTCGGGATCCCCGTCACGGCCGGCAACGACGCGAGTGTCGGCGCCATGGCCGAGGCGCGATTCGGCGTCGGCCGCGGCACCGACAACCTGCTCTACCTCGGCGGATCGGCCTACGGCATCGGCGGCGGGCTCATCTTCGACGGCACGCTGCTGCGCGGCACGTCGGGCTTCGCGGGCGAGCTCGGGCACACGGTCGTCGTGCCGGGCGGCACGCGCTGCGGCTGCGGGCGCCGCGGCTGCCTCGGCGTCGAGGTGCACCCGGGCAGGCTGCTCGAGCTGCTGGGGCGCCGCAGGCTCGACGAGGACGAGCTCGACATCGAGCTGGGCGTGGCCCGCGATCCGGCTGTGCGCGCCGAGCTCGAGCGCCAGGTCGAGCTGCTCTCGCTCGCCCTGACGAACTTCGTCAACGCTTTCGCGCCCGACACGGTCGTGCTCTCGGGCTACCTCGGCGTGCTGCTCGCGACGAGCCGCGAGCAGCTCTCGCACGCGATCCGCGTGGATCCCGTCGGCGCCGAGGGCAGGCAGATCCGCCTCGAGCGCGCGTACATGCGCTCGCACCTCATGCAGTTCGCGCCCGCCGAGCTCGCGTTCGGCCCGCTGCTCGCGGATCCCGCGGGGCTCGCGCCGCGCGCGGGCAGGTGACGCGCGGCGTCAGGCCGTGAAGACCGTGTGCACGTCGCCAGCGACGGCGCGCCCGCCGAGCCCCTCGAGCTCGAGGATCACGGCGGATCCCGTCACGACGGCGCCGAGCTGCGCGATGATCTCCTTCGCGGCGCCGATCGTGCCGCCCGTGGCGAGCACGTCGTCGACGAGCAGCACGCGCTCGCCCTCGCGCAGCACGCCGGGCGCCTCGATCGTCGCGGTGCCGTACTCGAGCGAGTAAGTCACGGCCGCGGCAGGCTTCGGCAGCTTGCCCGCCTTGCGGATCGGCAGCATGCCGACGCCCTCGGCCGCGGCGATGTAGCCCGCGAGCAGGAAGCCGCGCGCCTCGATGCCGCCGACGATGTCGAACTGGCCGCGGAACGGGGCGATGAGCGCCTCGCACACATCGCGCAGGGCCGCGGGATCGGCCAGCATGGGCGAGATGTCGCGGAACAGCACGCCCGGCTCGGGGTAGTCGGGCGTGACGGCGATGAGCGATTCGGCGCGTGCGAGGTCGGCGGTCACGTGCAGACACAGTAGCCGCGCCACCTGACAGAATCCGCCTGTCGCGTGCCGAATCGGCCCGCGCGGGCGCATGATGGTGGCATGAGCACGATCTCCCTCGCGACGCAGACGGCCGAGCTCGCCCCCGCCGGCGGCCAGATCACGGGCATCGTCATCGCGATCGCCGCGGTCCTCATCATCGCCGGCGCCGTGCTGTTCTTCGCCATGCGCGCCCGCAGCCGCCGCTGACCGCGGGGCCGTTCGGCCCTACGCTTGAGGCATGACGTCCCATCTGCAGGCCGACGCCGATCCCGACCGCTGGGTCGCCATCCGCGGGCGCGGATTCACGGGCGGCCGCCACCGCAAGGCGGCGATCCGCATGCTGCTGTCGACCGCCGGCCTCGGCCAGGGCCAGCCCGGATCCGGCGTGCTGAACTTCCTCGCGAACCGCGCCGTGCGCGCGGGCCTGCGCCGCGCCGACGGCCGGTTCCTCGCCTGGTCGTGGCGCGAGGATCCCTCGGCGCTCGCCGCGCTCGCCCAGGTACAGGAGCTCACGCCGCACCTGCGCGCCGCCCGCGCGTCGATGCCGATGGAGTACGACGACACCGAGAACTTCTCGAACCCGCACCTCGGCGTGGGCGAGAAGCTCGTCATGGCAGACCCCACCCACGCGCGCACGCCGTTCGCGACCTACACGTGGGACACGGGCAGCCAGCTCATCACGCTGCACGCCGTCTCTCCCGACAAGGAGCGCTTCCTGCTGTTCGTGCCGGCGCTCGACGAGCTCGCGCGCACGCTGCGCTGGATCGAGGATCTCGAGGTCGGCGAGTCGAACGTGCTGCGGCTGCCGCCCGCGTAACTTGCACACGGCTGTGTAAGTTCCTACACTGGAGGCATGACCTCACCGACGCGGCGCCGCGATGCGGTCGCCAACAAGGAAGCGATCCTCGACGCCGCGGCCGAACTGCTGCGCCGCTCGCCGCAGGCGCCGCTCGACCGGATCGCGGCCGCGGCGGGCCTCACGCGCCGCGCCCTCTACGGCCACTTCGCCTCTCGGGACGAGCTGCTGCGCGAGCTGCTCGACCGCGGCGCCGCGCACATCTCGCGCGCGCTCGAGGGCGTGCGGCACGACGACCCCGCCGTGCACGTCGCGCTGCTCGGCTCGGCGATCTGGCGCACGATCGCGCACGTCAAGCTCGTCGTGCAGATGCTCGTGACGGGTCCGCTCGAGCACGCCGTGGGCGAGGCCGTCGCACCCCTCAGGCGCTCGCTGCGCGACGCGGTCGAGCGCGGCTGCGCCGACGGATCCTTCCGGCAGGACGCGACGCCGCAGGTCGTCACGCGGCTCGTCGAGGAGGCGGCGCTGAGCGTCCTCGACGTCGCCGTCGCGCGCGACCTGCCCGACGACGACGCGCAGCGGATCCTCATCGCGACCGCGCTCGGCGTCGCGGGCCTGTCGTGGCGCGATGCGCAGGACGCGATCGCACGCGCCGACCTGGCCGCGGAGGCCGCCGCGTGAGGCTCGCGGCGCACGGCGTCGCCAAGGGCCCGCTGCCCATGACGACCGTGACGGCCCGCACTGGCGAGGTCGTGCTCGTGCCCGTCGAGGGCGGCCAGCGGCCGACCCTCCTCGCGCTCATCCTGTCGGGGCGCATGACGCCCGCGGCGGGATCCGTCACGATCGACGGCGACGACGATCCGCGCCTGCTGCGGCGCCGCGTCGCGGTCGTCGACGCCCCCGACGTGAGCGCCCCCGTCGACGACCTACCGCTCGCGTCGGTCGTGACGGAGGAGTTCGTGTTCTCTGGCCTGCGCGGCCCGCGCCGGGCCACGCGCCGGCTGCTCGCCGACGAGGGCCTCTCGGACCGCGCCGGCACCCCCATCGGCGACCTGCCGGCCGCCGACCGGATCCGCGTGCTCACCCGCACGGCCGCCGCGCCGCCCGACGTCGACGCGCTCATCCTCACGACCCCCGATCGCCACGGGGGCGACACCTCCTCGTGGCTCGACACGGCCCACGCGTGGGCCGCGCGCGGATACGCCGTCATCGTGCTCGCCTCCGCGGGCGCGATCGCCGCCGCCCGCACCTGACCTCACCAGATGCGGAGATCTCACGAATCGCGGATCGGATCGCCCGATCCGATCCGAATCTCGTAAGACCTCCGCGATTCGTGACGCACTCCGAAGGATCGTCCATGCAATTCCTCACCCTCATCCGCACCGAACTGAGCCGGCTCACGTCGTCGCCCATGAAGGTCCTGGCCCTCGCCGCGCTCATGCTCGTGCCGCTGCTGTACTCGGGCCTGTACCTGTGGGGCAACGACGACCCGTACGGCAACCTCGACAGCGTGCCCGCGGCCCTCGTCGTGCAGGACGAGGGCGCGAACCAGAACGGCGAGGACGTCAACTACGGCGAGCAGGTGCGCGACCAGCTCGTCGACGACGGCACGCTCGACTGGCACGTCACGAGCGAGGATCGCGCGGCCGAGGGCCTGCAGTCGGGCGCCTACGACTTCGTCGTGACGTTCGGCCCCGACTTCTCGCGCTCGCTCACCTCGATCGCCGACGACGACCCCACGAAGGCCGTCGTCGAACTCACGACGAACGACGCCAACAGCTACCTCGCGGGCACGATCGCCGACACCGTCACCGACACGGTGCGCGACAGCCTGACGCAGGAGGTCGGCGAGCAGGCCGCGCGGACGCTGCTCGACAACCTCGCGACGATCCGCTCGGGGATCGCAGACGCCGCCGACGGCGCGTCGCAGCTCCACGACGGCGCCGCGACCGCGAAGGACGGCGCCGACACCCTCGCGAGCGGATCCGCCGAGGCGGCGGAGGGATCCGACGCCCTCGTCTCGGGCCTCGACACGCTGAACGCCTCGGCCGCCGCGCTGCCGGATCAGGTCGCGCAGCTGAACGACGGCGCGCGCCAGGTGGCCGACGGCAACGCCCAGCTCGACGCCCAGGTGGCGCCCGCGGCGCAGCGGATCGCCGACGCGGTCGCGGCGCTGCCGTCGGAGCAGGCGATCCGCGACCGGCTCTCGGGCGCGGGGCTCTCGGAGGAGCAGATCGGCGCCGTGCTCGGCATCGTCTCGCCCGCCCACGCCGACATCGAGAGCGCGAACGAGCAGGTGCAGCAGGCGGCGGGCGCCGTGCACCAGCTCGCCGACGGATCCGGCCAGGTGGCCGACGGCACGCAGCGGCTCGCCGACGGCATGCCCGCCCTCGCGAGCGGGGTCGCGAGCGCCGCGACGGGCGCGTCCGACCTCTCGGACGGTGTGCACCAGCTCGCGGACGGATCCGATGAGCTCGCGAGCGGGCTCGGCGACCTCGTGAGCGGATCCGACGAACTCGCGACGTCGCTCGGCGACGCCGTGACCGAGATCCCCGACCAGTCGGAGGACGAGCGGCAGACGGCCGCGAAGATGATGTCGGATCCCGTGCAGGTCGACTCCGACGCGCTGACCGCAGCCTCGTCGTACGGCGCGGGCATGGCCCCGTTCTTCATCAGCCTCGCGGCGTGGATCGGCATCTACGCCCTCTTCCTGATCGTCAAGCCGTACTCGCAGCGGGCCGTGACGGCGCTGCGCCGCCCCCTGCCGATCACGCTCGGCGCATGGGCGACGCCCGCCCTGCTCGGCGCGCTGCAGATGGTCGCGGTCTTCGCGATCGTGGCGCTCGCGCTCGGCTACTCGATCGCGCAGCCCGCCGCCATGCTCGGGTTCATGGCGCTGACCTCGATCACGTTCGCGGCGATCATCCTGACCCTCAACGTGCTGCTCGGCAGCGTCGGACAGTTCCTGGGGCTCGTGCTCATGGTGCTGCAGCTCGTCTCGGCGGGCGGCACGTTCCCGTACCAGACGCTCCCCGCACCCCTGCGCGCGCTGCACGACGCGCTGCCCATGAGCTACGCGGTCGACGGGATCCGCCAGCTCATGTACGGCGGCGACACCTCGCGCGCATGGGCCGACCTCGCGTTCCTCGCGGTGTGGCTCGTCGTCGCGCTCGGCGTCGCGTTCCTCGCGATCTGGCGCATGACGCGCAGGCGCACGCTGCGGGATCTGCGCCCCTCGCTCATCGGCTGAGGCCGCGGCGGCCGCTCGGGTGGCTCGGGTCGCCCTGCGGGCGACCTTCATATCGGTTCGGACGCGGCGGTTGTGAAACGTTTTGCGGTGCCCTAGGATCAGCGGGAAGCGCTTTCCCGTACGCAAAGAAGCAAGAGGAGCCACCCCGCAATGAAGCCCCAATTCAGGCGCACCCTGACGATCGCCGCAGCCCTCGGCGTCGCCTCCGTCACCCTCGCCGGCTGCGCGTCCGGCGGAGGGGGCGGCGACTACGAGCCCGGCGACGAGGTCGAACTCACCTTCACGTGGTGGGGCAACGACGACCGCGCCCAGCGCTACCAGGACCTGATCGACGCCTTCAACGAGGAGCACCCCGAGATCACGGTCAACGGCTCGTTCAGCGACTTCCCCTCGTACTGGGAGAAGCGCCAGACCGAGGCGGCCGGCGGCGGCCTGCCTGACATCATGCAGTTCGACTACTCGTACCTGCGCCAGTACGCGGGCAACGGCCTGCTCGCCGACCTCGGCGAGTACGGCGACTACGTCACGACCGACGCGATCGACCAGGCCCTGCTCGACACGGGCGCCCTCGACGGCACGCAGTACACGCTGCCCGTCGGCTACAGCACGTGGGCGGTCTTCCTCAACGACGACCTGCTCGCCGAGCACGGCATCGAGCCCTACGAGGGCGGCACGACGTACGAGGACTACTCGGCCTGGATGGCGGAGGCGACGGAGGCCTCGGGCGGCGAGGTCTACGGCGGCACCGACTACACGCAGCGCATCCAGAACTTCGAGATGGTGCTGCGCGCCGAGGGCGGCAACCTCTTCACGGAGGACGGCGAGCTCGGCTTCACGAAGGAGCAGCTCGCGGAGTTCTGGGAGAGCGGATCCGCAGACCGCGACGGCGTCGTCGTGCCGCAGCAGGCGCTCGAGGAGATCAACCCCGTATCGGGCTTCGGCGGCAACCTCACCGTGAGCGAGGCCAGCTGGAGCAACTTCATCGCGAGCTACCTCGGCGACTCGGGCGCCGAGAGCATCTCGATCGTCGCGCCGCCGACGGGCGAGGAGGGCTCGCAGGACCTCTACCGCCAGGCGGGCCTGCAGATGGCCGTCTCGTCGTCGAGCGACCACCCCGAGGCCGCCGCGATCTTCCTCGACTACGTCGTGAACAGCCCCGAGGCCGGCGAGATCTTCGGCACCTCGATGGGCTTCCCCGCCTCGGAGACTCGCCTCGAGGGCGCGACCCTCGAGGGTCCCGACCAGCAGGTCGCCGACTTCCTCGAGGCGGTCGAGCCCCGCATCGGCGACGCGCCGCCCGCGCCCGTGGAGGGCTACGGCTCGATCGAGCAGGAGTTCTGGGACCTCGGCAAGGAGCTGGGGCTCGGCACGACGAGCGTCGACGACGCGGTGGACCAGTTCTTCCGCGAGGCCGACGTCATCCTGCAGGGCTGAGAAACCCCCGGTCGCGCGGCGCCCACACACCCCGCCGCGCGACCGGGTCACGATCCGGCAACACCGCCTGATCGATCGTCCGCCGCATCTTGTGAATCGTTTCGGGCACCCCTACGATGAGCGGCAAGCGCTTTCCATGCGCCACCCGACGATGTGAGTCGGGGCCTGAACGATGACGTTCTGAGAGGACAACCACAGATGCTTCGTACGACCAAATTCCTCGCGGCCACGGCCGTGACTGTTGCGGGCGGCCTCGCCCTCGCCGGCTGCTCGACGGGCGGCGGAGCCGGCGACGGCTACGACCCCGAAGAGGAGATCACGCTCAACTTCGCCTTCTGGGGCAACGACGAGCGGGCCCAGCTGTACGACCAGGCGTTCGAGGCGTTCCAGGAGGAGCACCCGAACATCACGATCAACAGCTCCTTCCTCGACTTCCCCGGCTTCTGGCAGAAGCGCCAGACCGAGGCGGCCGGCGGCGGTCTGCCAGACGTCATGCAGTTCGACTACTCGTACCTGCGCCAGTACGCCGAGAACGGCCTGCTGCTCGACCTCGAGCCGTACCTCGGCGAGGAGATCAGCACCGACTCGCTGTCGGACCAGATCCTCGACATCGGCCGCGTGGCCGACGGCAACTTCGGCATCACCACCTCGACCAACGCGTGGGGCCTGTTCAGCAACCCCAAGCTGCTCGAGACGGTCGGCGTCGAGGACTTCGCGGGCGGCACGGCCGACGACTACAACCAGTGGATCATCGACGCGACGAAGACCGCGCAGGACGGCGGGCACGAGGTGTGGGGCGCGAGCGACTGGACCGGCCGGATCCAGCTGTTCGAGCTGCAGCAGCGCGCAAAGGGCGAGGACCTCTTCACTGAGGACGGCGAGCCGAACTTCACGGAGGACGACCTGCGCGCGTTCTGGGAGCAGGGCTCCGAGATCCGCGAGGAGGCCGCCTTCCCGGCCGCCAAGGCCGAGGAGGTGTTCCCGCTCGGCGGCTTCGACACGGCGCAGGTGCTGAGCGAGGGCACGTGGGACAACTTCGGCGCGGGCTACCTCGCGAACCTCGGCGAGGAGTACACCGAGCTGACGCTGCAGGCCCCGCCCGTCTTCGAGGAGGGCGCGCAGGACCTCTACCTCAAGCCCTCCATGCTGCACTCGGTCGCCGCCACGACCGACCACCCCGAGGCCGCGGCCATGCTCGTCGACTTCCTCGTGAACTCGGAGGAGTCGGGCGAGATCTTCGGCACGAACCGCGGCCTGCCGGCGTCCACCACGGCCCTCGAGGCGGCAGAGCTCGACGAACTCAGCCAGCAGATCAAGGACTACGAGGAGTCGATCGCCGACCGCCTGGGCGACGCCCCGCCCGTGCCGGTCGTCGGCTACGGAACGCTCGAGGAGAAGTTCCGCCAGATCGGGCAGGAGCTCGGCTACGGCACCATCACGGT
>JAJUIM010000166.1 GCA_029267645.1 Microbacterium sp. | reverse complement strand
CCTCGAGATGCAGATCCACGAGAAGAAGCTGCACCTCACGAGCCTCACCGAGCGCGTGCAGTCCGAGCTCGGCATGGGCGAGGACGTGCTCGTCGACGAGTACGGGCCCGACCAGCCGGTTCCCGTCGACGCCGTGCTCGCGGAGGAGGGCGACGTCAAGGAGGAAGACGACGCGCCCGAGCAGGTGCCGTACGACAGGGCGCAGCAGGAGCGCCGGCTGCGCCAGGCCGAGCGCCGCCTCAGCCAGCTCGGCCGCGTGAATCCCCTTGCGCTCGAGGAGTTCGAGGCGCTCGAGCAGCGCCACCGCTTCATGACGGAGCAGCTCGACGACCTCGTGAAGACGCGCAAGGACCTGCAGACGATCATCGCCGACCTCGACGAGCGCATGCAGACGATCTTCGCCGAGGCGTTCGAGGACGTGCGCGAGGCGTTCGGCGAGATGTTCCCGATCCTGTTCCCGGGCGGCGAGGGATCCATCTCGCTCACGAACCCCGACGACATGCTCACGACGGGCATCGACGTCGCGGTCAAGCCCGCGGGCAAGAAGATCGAGCGACTGTCGCTGCTGTCCGGCGGCGAGCGCTCGCTTGCGGCCGTCGCGCTCCTGACGGCCATCTTCAAGGCCCGCCCGAGCCCGTTCTACATCCTCGACGAGGTCGAGGCGGCGCTCGACGACGCGAACCTGGGGCGCCTGCTCGGCGTGTTCGAGAAGCTGCGCGAGAACAGCCAGCTGCTCGTCATCACGCACCAGAAGCGCACGATGGAGATCGCCGACGCGCTGTACGGCGTCTCGATGCGCCAGGACGGCGTCTCGGCCGTCGTGGGCCAGCGCATCGCCGACAGGGCGAGCCCGTGAGCCCGGTCGAGGCCTTCGACGACCTCGCCCCGCGCCTGCGCCGCTGGCCCGACGTCGAGGCGCACGACCTCGTCGCGGCGGACGCGAGCGACCGGCTGATCCTCGCCGAGGCGGATCCCACGGGCGACGTCGTCGTCATCGGCGACCGCTACGGCGCGCTGACGCTCGCGCTCTGCGCCGCGGATCCCGCCCGTCGCGTGCGCGTGCACCAGGATCCGCTCACGGGCGAGCGCGCCCTCGCTGCCAACGCGGATCGCGTCGGCATCGATATCGCGGGGCGCGTGACGGTGCACGACCTCGGCTCGAGCCTCGTCGAGGGCGCGTCGACCGTGCTGCTGCAGCTTCCCCGCGGCCTCGACGCGCTCGACGAGATCGCGTCGGTCGTCGCGCGCTACGCGGATCCGTCGGTGCGGCTCGTCGCGGGCGGTCGCGTGAAGCACATGACGCTGTCGATGAACGACGTGCTCGCGCGGCACTTCGGCGACGTCCGCGCGAGCCGCGGCGTGCAGAAGTCGCGCGTGCTGCACGCGGGCGCGCCGCGCGCAGACGGCGGGTCCGCGTGGCCCGTGTCGCAGCGCCACGACGACGTCGGCCTCACACTGTGCGCGCACGGCGCCGCCTTCGCGGGCGCCTCCCTCGACATCGGCACGCGCTTCCTCCTCGCGCAGCTGCACGAGATTCCCGCGGTCGCGCACGCGATCGATCTCGGCTGCGGCACGGGCGCGATCGCGGCCGCATACGCCCTCGCGCACCCCGAATCGCGCGTCATCGCGTCGGACCGTTCGGCGGCGGCCGTCGCCTCGGCCCGCGGGACGATGCGCGCGAACGGGGTCGCGGATCGCGTCGACGTCGTGCGCGACGACGCGCTCGCGGGCCAGCCCGACGCGTCGGCTGACCTCGTGCTCCTCAACCCGCCGTTCCACTCGGGATCCGCCGTCACGACGGCGCTCGCGCCCCGGCTGTTCTCGGATGCGGCGCGCGTGCTGCGGCCGGGCGGCGAGCTGTGGGCCGTGTGGAACTCGCACCTGCGCTATCGCGCCGCGCTCGAGCGGCTCGTCGGGCACACACGGCAGATCGCGCGCGACCGCACCTTCACGGTGACGGCCTCGCGGCGCCGGTAGGCTGGAGACCATGGCGGAGAAGTGGTCCCTGGGTCGTGCGCTGCGCGGCATGTTCGTGAAAGAGACGATCACCGACGAGACGTGGGACGACCTCGAGACGGCGCTCATCACGGCCGACTTCGGCCCCGACATCACCGAGCAGATCGTCGACGACCTGCGCGAGAAGGTCGCGCGGTTCCACACGGAGGATCCGAAGGACCTCAAGCGCATGCTCGTCGAGAGCCTCGAGGAGCGCTTCGACAAGTTCGACACGACGCTGAAGCTCACCGAGCGCCCGGCCGTCGTGCTCGTCGTCGGCGTCAACGGCGTGGGCAAGACCACGACGATCGGCAAGTTCGCGAACTTCCTGCGGCGCTACGGCCGCTCGATCGTCGTTGGCGCGGCCGACACCTTCCGCGCCGCGGCCGTCGAGCAGCTCGCGACGTGGGCCGAGCGCGGCGGCGCCGCGATCGTGCGCCCCGAGCGCGAGGGGCAGGATCCCGCCTCGGTCGCGTTCCAGACGATCGACTACGCCAAGCGCACGGGCACCGAGATCGTGCTCGTCGACACGGCGGGCCGCCTGCACACGAAGGCCGGGCTCATGGACGAGCTCACGAAGGTGCGCCGCGTCATCGAGAAGCAGGCGCCCATCAGCGAGGTGCTGCTCGTGCTCGATGCGACGACCGGGCAGAACGGCGTCATGCAGGCGCAAGCGTTCCTTGAGCACGCGGGTGTCACGGGCCTCGTCATCACGAAGCTCGACGGATCCGCGAAGGGCGGCTTCGTCCTGGCGGTGCAGGAGCGCACGGGCATCCCCGTGAAGCTCCTCGGCGAGGGCGAGGGCATCGGCGACCTCGCGGGCTTCACGCCGCACGCCTTCGCGGCCCAGCTCGTCGGCTGACGCGATTCCCTGTGCCCGCGAGAAGTGATTGAGTAGAGCCATGGCGATCGAACACGACTTCTTCGGGCTCCTGGAATCGGGCCCCGACGGCGCGATCTTCTGGTCGGAGAGCGTCGACCTCGGCGACATGCGCGTGACGGTCGACCTCACGGCCCCCGATCAGGAGGACGTCACGCCCGACGCGCTCGACGCGGCGGCCTCGCTCGTGACGGCGATCGAGGAGATCGATCGGCGCGCGCGGAACGCGATGCTGGGCGAGGTGGACAACCGCGCGAGCGACGTCACCGAGTTCATCCTGCTGATGACCGACCGCTACGGCGACGACATCGAGAGCATCCTCGTCGACGTCTCGGGCGACGCGCCCGTCGACATCATCCGGTCGCTCGAGCTCGTGAACATGACGATCCTCGCCGACGAGCACGGCGGCACCGACCCGTTCGCGGTGCTCGAGTACGCGCTCGACCCCGACGACAACGACGACGTGCTGCTCGTGAACTTCTCGAGCGACGGCACGGTGCAGTCGGTCACGAGCGCCGACTGACGCGGAGCCTCAGCGCGACGCCGCGATCAGCTCGCGCGTGAAGGCGGCCTGCGGTTCCGCCCAGACGGCCTCGGTCGGCCCCGCCTCGACGACGCGCCCGTCGCGCATGACGGCGACGCGGTCGGACACGCGCCGCACGACCGCGAGGTCGTGCGAGATGAAGACCATCGCGAGCCCGTCCCGCTCCTGCAGGTCGAGCAGCAGGTCGAGGATGCCCGCCTGCGTCGTGACGTCGAGCGCAGAGACGGGCTCGTCGCACACGAGCACGTCTGGATCCGCCGCGAGCGCACGCGCGATCGCGACGCGCTGGCGCTGACCGCCCGACAGCTGGGCGGGGCGGCGGGAGGTCATCTCGGACGGCAGCCCGACGCGCGCGAGCAGCTCGGCGGGCTCGGGTCCGTCGCCGCGGCGGGAGGCCGCGAGGATCCTCCCGACCGTGTGACGCGGGTCGAACGACCCGAGCGGATCCTGCGGCACGAGCCGCACGCGCGGCGCGCCCTCGCGCGTCACGGATCCCTCGTCGGGGGCCTCGGCGCCGATGAGGAGGCGCGCGAGGGTCGACTTGCCGGATCCCGACTCGCCGACGACCCCGAGCGTCTCGCCCGCACGCACCTCGACCGTGACGTCGTCGACGGCGTGGACGTCGCCGTAGGTGCGCGAGACGCCGTCGGCGCGCAGCGCGACTCGCGGCTCGCGACCCGGGCGCGCGGGCTTCGACCCCTGCGCGATCGCGGCCACGAGCGCGCGCGTCGTCGCGTGGGCGGGGGAGTCGAGGATCCGCGCCGTCGGCCCCTCCTCGACGACCCTGCCGGCATCGAGCACGGCGACGCGGTCTGCGACGCGGTGCACGGCCTGCAGGTCGTGGGTGATGAGGACGAGGCCGGCGCCGTCGTCGCGCAGCCTGCCGAGCAGGTCGAGCACGCGCGCCGCGACCGTCGCGTCGAGCGCCGTCGTCGGCTCGTCTGCGATGACGAGGCGGGCGCCGCCGACGATCGCCGAGGCGATGAGCACGCGCTGGCGCATGCCGCCCGACAGCTCGCCCGAGCGCTGCGCGAGGCGCCCAGGAGCATCCGGCAGCCCCGCGCGCTCGAGCGCCTCGACGACGCGCACGGTGCGGTCGCGCCGGGGCACGCCCCGCACGGCGAGGGATTCGCCAACCTCGGCGCCGATCGTGCGCAGCGGGTCGAGCGACTGCAGCGCGTCCTGCAGGACGAGGCCGATGTCGGATCCGCGCAGCCGGCGCCACGCGCGGCGCGACGCGCGCGCCATGTCGCGGCCGTCGAACGAGAACTGAGCGGCGGCGACGCGCGCCTCGGGGTCGTCCTGCGTGAGGCCGAGGAGCGTGCGCGCGAGCACCGACTTCCCCGCGCCCGATTCGCCGACGATCCCGAGCGCCTCGCCGGGGGCGAGCGCGAGCGAGACGCGGTCGAGCACGCGGCCCGACCGGGGCAGGTCGACCGTGAGGTCGCTGAGCTGCAGCAGCGGACTCATGCCGCGACTCCCT
>JAJUIM010000177.1 GCA_029267645.1 Microbacterium sp. | reverse complement strand
CGGGCCGAGCACGCCGCGGATCCCGGTCTCCTCCTCGATCTCGCGCACTGCGGTCTCGGGGAACGTCTCGCCGGGATCGACCTTGCCCTTGGGGAACGACAGGTCGCGGAACTTCTTGCGGTGCACGAGCAGCACCTCGATGTGGTCTTCCGCACGCCGCCAGACGACGCCGCCCGCCGCGAGGACCTGTGACTTGGATCCCATCGTCACCGCCTCGTCTGGCGCGCCCGGCGGCGTCGCTGAATGAGCGCCATCGTCTTGTCCTGCACGTCGAGCAAGGGCGTGCCCTCGTCGTCGACGTGATGGCGCGTCCAGGTGCCCTCGGGGCCGAGGTGCCACGTCGCGGACGTCTCGGCCATCGCGAGGTCGAAGTACGAGATCAGCTCGTGCACGTGCGTCGAGCGGGCGATCTTCACGAGCGCCTCGACGCGGCGGTCGAGGTTGCGGTGCATCATGTCGGCGCTGCCGATGTACACCTCGGGCGACCCCGCGTTCTCGAACGCGAAGATGCGCGAGTGCTCGAGGTAGCGCCCGAGCACGCTGCGCACGCGGATGTTGTCGCTCACGCCCGGCAGGTCGACGCGCAGGCTGCAGATGCCGCGCACCCAGACGTCGACCTGCACGCCCGCCATGGAGGCGCGGTAGAGCGCGTCGATGATCTCCTCGTCGACCATCGAGTTCACCTTGATCCGCACGTGCGCGGGCTTGCCGTTCGCCGCGTTGCGCGTCTCGCGCCCGATGAGCTTGACGAGACCCTTGCGCAGGTGCAGGGGCGCCGTGAGGATGCGCGAGAACTTCTTCTCGATCGCGTAGCCGCTCAGCTCGTTGAACAGGCGCGTGACATCGCGGCCGATGACGGGATCGCACGTGAACAAGCCGATGTCCTCGTACAGCCGAC
This sequence comes from Microbacterium sp., assembly GCA_029267645.1. Taxonomy (GTDB): domain Bacteria; phylum Actinomycetota; class Actinomycetes; order Actinomycetales; family Microbacteriaceae; genus Microbacterium. The sequence continues at coordinate 3,808 of JAJUIM010000177.1, read as the reverse complement.
TCGTCTTGGGGTTGTAGTTGCCCGTGCCGACGTGCGTGTAGTGGCGCAGCTGCCCGTTCTCCTCGCGGATGACCGACGCGATCTTGCAGTGCGTCTTGAGGCCTACGAGGCCGTACACGACGTGCACGCCGGCCTTCTCGAGGATGCGGGCCCACTCGATGTTGTTCGCCTCGTCGAAGCGGGCCTTCACCTCGACGAGCGCGAGCACCTGCTTGCCGTTCTCGGCAGCGTCGATGAGCGCCTTCACGATGGGGCTGTCGCCCGACGTGCGATACAGCGTCTGCTTGATCGCGAGCACGTGCGGATCCCGCGCCGCCTGCTCGAGGAACGCCTGCACGCTCGTCGCGAACGACTCGTACGGGTGGTGCACGAGCACGTCGCCCTTGCGGATCGCAGCGAAGATGTCGGCCTTCGCGTGCTTCGAGTCGGTGTCGGTGGGCTGGAATGCGAGCGCCGTGACGGGCACGTGCTTCTTATAGCGGAGGTCGGGGCGGTCGATGCCGCCGAGCTGGAAGGGCGCGCGCAGGTCGAGCGGCGCGGGGAGGCGGTAGACCTCCTGCTCCGAGATGTCGAGCTCCTCGAGCAGCAGGCCGAGGGTCACCTCGTCCATGTCCTCCGTGATCTCGAGGCGGATGGGCGGGCCGAAGCGCCTGCGCAGCAGCTCCTCCTCGAGGGCCTGGATGAGGTTCTCCGACTCGTCCTCCTCGATGACCATGTCCTCGTTGCGCGTGAGGCGGAACGTGTGGTGCTCGAGCACCTCCATGCCGGGGAAGAGGTCGTCGAGGTGCTCGGCGATCAGCACCTCGAGCGGCACGTAGCGCGCGGCCTGCTCGTCGCCCGGCACGGGCACGACGCGGGGCAGCATGGGCGGCACCTTGATGCGCGCGAACTCCTCGCGGCCCGTGCGCGAGTTGCGGATCCGCACGGCGAGGTTGAGTGACAGGCCCGAGATGTAGGGGAAGGGGTGGGCGGGGTCGACCGCGAGCGGCATGAGCACTGGGAAGACCTGCTCGTGGAAGTACTCGTTCAGCACCTCGCGCTCGTCGGCACCCAGCTCGTCCCACGACAAGAAGACGATGCCCTCGTCAGCGAGGGCGGGCCGCACGAGTTCGCTCCACACCTGGGCGTGGCGCGTCTGCAGCTGGTGCGCCTTGCTGCTGATCGACTCGAGCACCCGCTGCGGCGTCGTGCCGACGTTGGTCGGCACGGCGAGACCCGTCACGATGCGGCGCTTGAGGCCCGCGACGCGCACCATGAAGAACTCGTCGAGGTTGCTCGCGAAGATCGCGAGGAAGTTCGCCCGCTCGAGCAGCGGCACGTTCGGATCCTCGGCGAGCTCGAGCACGCGCTGGTTGAACGCGAGCCAGCTCAGCTCGCGGTCGAAGAAGCGGTGGTCGGGGAGGTCGGACTCGTCGAACTCGATGAGCTCGTCGAAGTCGTCGTCTTCCGAGTCGCCCAGGCCTGCGTCGACGATCGTGGGGTCGGTCATGGATCCATCCTGGCACCGTCGGGCAACCGGGAGGTGAACGATCTTGCGGATCCGCTCACGACGTGCGCGGCGAGGGCTCCTGCTCGGCCGGCGCCGTGAGCGCCTGATCGTCATCGACGTTGAAGCGATAGCCCACGTTGCGGACCGTGCCGATGAGGTGGTCGAGGTCGCCGAGCTTGGCGCGCAGGCGCCGCACGTGCACGTCGACCGTGCGGGTGCCGCCGAAGTAGTCGTAGCCCCACACCTCGCTCAGGAGCTGTTCTCGCGTGAACACCCGCGTCGGGTGAGTGGCGAGGAAGTGCAGGAGCTGGAACTCCTTGAACGTGAGGTCGAGCGGCTTGCCGCGCACCTTCGCCGAGTACGAGGCCTCGTCGATCGAGAGGCCCGACGTCTGCACGCGAGTCGTGGCCGGTTCGGCCTTCGTGCGGCCGAGCAGCAGGCGGATCCGCGCGTCCACCTCGGCGGGACCCGCGGCCGTGAGGACGATGTCGTCGACGCCCCACTCGGGCGTCACGGCGGCGAGGCCGCCCTCCGTCGTCACGAGCAGCAGCGGCGTGTCGATGCCCGTCGTCGTGAGGATCCGGCACAGCGACTTCGCTCCCGCGAGATCGGTGCGCGCGTCGACGACGATCACGTCGGCCTGCGGCGCCGAGACGAGCTGCGCGGGCGACGCGGGGATCCGCGTGGTGCGGTGGCTCAGCAGGTCGAGCGCAGGCAGGACGGCATCGGTGTCGGGCGTGGAACTCAGGACGAGCAGATGGGCCACGGGCACTTCCTCTCGGGCCCGTGAGGGGCGGGCCCTGGAATCGTCAGTTTATGGCAACCCTGACAGGCGGCTGAAACGCGGGCGGTCGGCACGGGCACGGCGGGGCGTCGGGCAGAATGGACGAAGGGCCCGGCGCACGGGCACGGACAGGGGAGAGATCGGCATGTCGCAGCCCGCACGCTCCGGATCGATCCGGCAGGCGCGCGTGATCGAACGCATCGCGCGCAGCCAGGGGCTGCTGCTGCCCTGGTCGGTATCCTTCGTGATCGCGCTCGTGATCGCGATCTTCTCGCCCATCGGCCAGCGCTGGGAGTGGTTCGCGGCCGGCGCCGGCATCGCCGTGATCCTCGCCTTCGTCGTGCAGATCATCATCGGCCGAGTCGACGGGTTCATCCTGCGCACCGCGACCTCGGTGCTCGGGTGCGTGCTGATCGTCGGCATCGTGTCGTTCGTCAGCGCGCTGCTCACGGCCGTCTCGGCGGGCATCTCGCTCTTCCCGGCCGAATTCGCCGCCTCGTAGCCCGCGCGGTACGATCGACCCATGCTCGAATTCCTTGCCGACGTCGACGTGTTCGCGCTCGAGATGTTCTTCGTGGGCCTGCTGGGCCTCGCGAGCCTCGCGATCGCGTTCGTCTCGGGCGCCGTCGTCCTGAACCTCTTCCGCGGCCAGAAGTAACGGCACGCGCCGAGCCGGCATCGCCCTCACGGCGACCGGCTCGTTTGCTCTGCCCCCGCACCCTCGCGCGGCGGATACGCTGGGATCACCATGATCGAGATCCCCTCCGACATCCCCGCCGACCTCGTTCCGCTGTACTGGCTGGTCGGCGAGTGGGAAGGCTCCGGCGTCATCGACTACACGGCGGGAGACACCCACTTCTCGGGTGAGTTCTCGCACCACGTGAGCTTCCGCCACGACGGCGGCCCCTTCCTCGCCTACTCCGCGACCGCGACGCTGCTGGCGACGCCGGAGCGGCCCGAGCAGCAGCTTGTCGCCGAGACGGGGTTCTGGCGCCTCGCACGCCCCGCCGACGATGCGGCCCCCGGGCCCGGCCTGCTGCCGGCGCTCGAGGCCGAGCCCGAGCGCACGGCGGCCGACGTCGAGCGCCTGCGCTCGCGCCCCGACGGCGGATTCCCCCTCGAGGTCGTCCTCTCGCACTCCGACGGCGTGCAGGAGCTGTACCTGGGCGAGATCTCGGGCCCCCGCATCGACCTCGCGACCGACGCCGTCGTGCGCTCCGCGAGCGCCAAGCAGTACGCGTCGGCGAGCCGCATGTACGGCCTCGTCGACGGGCACCTGCTGTGGGCGTGGGACATCGCGGCCGTCGGCGGGGAACTCGCCTCGCACGCGTCCGCCCGACTCGCCAAGGAGCAGTGATGGATCCCTTCCTCACCCGTGAGGGCGTCGTCGCAGACGACGCCGGCGTCATCCAGCACGCGGGCAACCCCGCGATCGAGCAGCGCCGCCTCGCGGCCGGATCCGCGATCGTCCCGCGCGCCGACCGCGCGGTCATCGCCGTCTCGGGCGACGACCGCCGCACATGGCTCGACTCGAT
>JAJUIM010000463.1 GCA_029267645.1 Microbacterium sp. | reverse complement strand
GACTCGAAGGCGAGGATCGCGCGCGAGAGGTCATCGAGGCCGGTCGAGCCCGAGCCGTCGCGTGAGCTTTCGACGTGGACGTTCGACATGACTCGAGACTACGTCTGGGCCGCCCGGAGGCCGCTGAGGCGCGCTCAGATGTCGGCGATCCAGGCGCCGAGCGGATCCGCGGCGGCGACCGGGCGGCCGTCCATCGCGAGGACGAAGCCGTCCCACGTCTCGGCGTCGACGGGCGGATCCCACTCGTCGTGCAGGCCAGGCGCGTCCATCGTGATCCATCGCGCGGGCAGCGCGCGGATCGCCTCGATGAGCCGCGTGCGCGCCTCGCGCGGGATGTGCGGCAGGACGCCCGGCGTCGTGATCACGAGGGTCGCGTCCTGCGGCGCCTCGGCCGCGAGGTCTGCGAGCACCGTGCCCGCCGAAGCGTCGCCTCGCACGATGCGGGGCGGATCCGCCGCGACGACGTCGAGTGCGCGGTCCACGCGCTCCTGGCGCGCGTCCTCCTCCGGCCAGACGAGGCCCGAGATCCACGCGCGGTCGTCGGGGTCTGCCGCATCGCGCGGCTCGATGTCGATGCCGGCGCGCCAGACGATCTCGGGCATGCGCTTGGGCGCGCTGATCTCGCCGCGCAGCTCGGCCTCGATCAGCACGGGACCGTCGCCGAGTTCTGCCGTGCCGCCTTCGCCATCGAAGCGGTAGGCGTAGCGGTCGGGCACGAGGCACAGGCCCGCCGAGGCGCCGATCTCGAGCAGCGCGATGGGCCCGCGCACGCGCTCGAGCGCGAACAGCAGCGGGGCGCTGCGCTGCGGCTCGTTCGTCTGCGTCGTGCGGGCGGCGCACTCGGCGACGAGGCGGTCGGCGTGCTCGCGCGCGAACGCCGCCCACTCGTCGTACGGGCCGACGGGGGCGCCGAGCATGCGCGAGACCGCGAAGACGAGCGGCGGCTGCCGGTGCGGCGAGTCGAGCTGCGCGAGGATGTCGAGGATCGCGTCGTCGCCCGCGACGCCTTCGGCCCAGTCGGCGTACACGGCGCTTCGGCCGGGCGCCTCCTCACGCGCGAAGCGCTCGAATCGGCTGCGGGCGTCGTCCTTCTGCTGCGCCAGGTCCATGACACCAGTCTGGCCGATCCCGGGGCGTGCCAGGCGGCGTACTCTGATGATATGGCATATGACGTGGAGAAAACCGACGAGGAGTGGCGCGCCGAGCTCACCCCCGAGCAGTACCAGGTGCTGCGCCAGTCCGGCACGGAGCGCGCATGGACCGGCGAGCTGCTCGACGAGGAGCGCGCTGGCCTCTACACGTGCGCGGCGTGCGGCGCCGAGCTGTTCCAGAGCGGCACCAAGTTCGACTCGCACTGCGGGTGGCCGAGCTTCTACGAGTCGGTGCGCCCCGAGGCGGTGCAGCTGCTCGAGGACAACAGCCACGGCATGCAGCGCACCGAGGTGCGCTGCGCGCGCTGCGGATCGCACCTGGGCCACGTCTTCCCCGACGGGTTCGGCACCCCGACCGGCGACCGCTACTGCATGAACTCGCTCTCGCTGAACTTCACGCCCGAAGAGGGCTGACCCCTCACACGACGAGGCCGCCGTCCGGTGATCCGGACGGCGGCCTCGTCGTC
>JAJUIM010000322.1 GCA_029267645.1 Microbacterium sp. | reverse complement strand
GAAGCGCCGCATTGCTGAGGAACAGCTCGCCCACGCGCGCCGCATGCTCATCGACGCGCCGTGCGTCGACCCAGCCGACATCCCCCCGTGGCCGTCGTACCGATCGACCGACACGAACAGCATCGAGAAAGAGTGACCCCACACATGGAAATCGAGATCCCCACGATCCCCGCCGGCATCCTGACGCTGCTCAGCCTGCTCGCGCCGTACGTCATCGCGCTCATCAACCGGCCGTCGTGGTCGGCCGCCACGAAGCGCGTCGTCGCGGTCGTCGCCTCGGTCGTCCTCGCGGCCGCCGTGATCGTCTTTTACTACGTCTACACGGGCGACGTGGTGCCGTCGTGGCCCGTGCTCGTCCTGCTCGCGATCGTCGTCGTGCAGGCGAGCCACGCGCTGCTCACGCGCGGATCCGCCGACGCTGTCGAGCGCGCGTCGTCGCGCGCGAGAGAGTAGCCCGAGACCAGACGACACGATCCCACCCCTCCTCGGCTGGCCCTCACGGGCCCCGGGGAGGGGTTCTTGTCGTATTGCCTAGTGCTCGATCGCGGGCAAGGTCACACCAATCGAGTTACCGGCCGGACATCACTCGCAGTCGCGAGAGCGCCCCGGCCAAGTTCTCGCGGTGACCGGATCTGAGAAGATCGGTGGATGCATAGCGATATCTCCGACGTCGACGATGTCTCTAAGCGTTGGTGGCGGCCCCTGACCAACGCGATTGGAGCGTGGGGCACGCATCATCGGCGATGGATGTTCATCGCGACCGCCGTCGGTGGAGTCGTGGCAGTCGTATCGCAGTGGGTATGGACCGACGTGACCCCAGTGGTCGGCGAGACATGGGCACTCGTCCTCCGTTGGGCAGCGCTCGGGCTCGGGATTCTGGCAGCACTCGCAGTAGCCGTCGACAAGATCACCGACCGGTGGGAAGACCGGCAAGCTGCGGACACGCTCGCTGCGGGAGAGATCGCGGCCGAGCGTGCAGTGCTCGCGCTGAACGTTGTGCTCGACGAGGCGATTCGGACGGGGTTCATGTCGGGCAAATCGCGGCAGACGGCAGTGGAGACGTTGCGGCGTACCGCGGTGCAACAGGCCGCCTATGCGCTCGGTGATGGTGCTCGCGCGACGTCGTACATGTACCGGCGGGAACCGAGCGGAGACCGTGTGCTCGACAAAGCTGAGCACGGGACGATGAACCGCAAGGACAAGTCCAAAAGGCCGTTCCTGGAGAGGGAGAGCCCTGACCTCGAGATCTGGAGGATGCTCGAACGTGCCGACGACGAGCCGGACGTGCGGCGGTCGCCCGAGGAAGTGGCCGGCCTCGATTGGGAGTCAAAAGAGTATGTCGAGTTCCTGTCCGTTGCAGTCAAGGCACGGGAGCTCCCGCTGGGGATGTTGAGCGTCAACCACCGGGACATCGGCGCGATCGGCGGCGCGCAACGCGCGGTTGTGATCGCGATCGCGAGAACGATCGCCCTCGCGACGGCCACGAGCCTCGCGACGAAGGAACTTGTTGAACGCGAAAATGCGGAGAAGTCACAAATCAGGCGCAACACCGATAGTGGGGCTAGTGTGGGCGGTACCACGAAGGGAGCGGAGTGATGGCTACGTCTCGTTACGATCGCGAAGCATACAGGCGTGTGAAGCAGGAGAATGCCCGCAACGAGGCTCGTCTCGCGGAGCGTTTTTCGAAGCAGTCAGCGACCGCACGTCAGGACTTCGCCGTCCGGCAACAGTTCCTGAGGCAACGTGCCCTCGGCGCGTGACCCGAGCCGCTTGAAAGAACGCCCCTCCTGCTCTCGAGCAGGAGGGGCGTTCTCGTGCGTTCAGCCGCGCCGCTTCGGCGTCTCGTGCCACATGCCCGCGCGGCGGCGTCCTTCTTCGACCCACGCCTCGGCACCCGGGAGCGAGCGCAGCGCAGCGACGAGGCGCGCAGAGTGCGGGTCTTCGGAGTGGTAGCCGGCCCACGTGCCGGCGGTCTCGACGAGCACACCGTCGCGCCCGCCTGCGAGCTCGCGCAGCTCGGCGATCACCGCGGCCGTGTCGGCGTCGTACCGGTGCCGGGTGATCGTGGCTGAGAGGAGGATGGTGAGGCGGGTGTCGTCGTCGAGGTGCTCGCGCGTCATGGCCGGATCGTAGCCCCGACGGGCGACATCTCAGCCGGGGAAGTCGATGATGCCCTCGCCGTCGCCAGGGTGCTCGGCCGCGGGCCATTCGATCCGGTACCCGCACTCGCGGCACTCGTCGGCACCGGCGATCGGATGCATCGCGACCCCACACCGCGGGCACGTCGGTTGTGCCGCATCGTTGAGGAAGTCCATGCCGTGAGACTACGCGCCTGTCGGGTAGGGATAACCCCCGCGGCCGCCCTGACACCTGTCGATATTGTGGTCGCATGAGAAAGCCCGCCCTTGCCGTCGCGGCGCTCGCCGCCGTCATCACGCTCGCCGGTTGCTCCTCGAGCGAGGAGCCCGAAGCCGCGTCCACGCCCGAGTCGACCAAGTCGGCTACAGCGGAGCCGCCCGAGCCGACCGAGGAGGCGTCGACGATGTCGGACGCGCTCGAGTTCGGCGAGACGACCGAGCTCACGTTCGACGGCTCGACGTGGGAGATCACGATCGAGCAGCCACGCGACATCGCT
>JAJUIM010000146.1 GCA_029267645.1 Microbacterium sp. | reverse complement strand
TGCCGGCCCCAGCACCCCACCCGCCCGCACACGGGATCCGCCCACCCGCCCGCGTACGATGGATCCTCATGGCGAAGGCGAAGCAGACGAAGCATGTGAGCGGCAACCCGGCGAAGCGGGGCACCCCGACCTCGCCCGCGCAGGGCCCCGTCACGCTCGGCGACTGGATCGGCGCCGCGCGGCTGCGCACGCTGCCGCTCGCGATCACGCCCGTCGTCATCGGCACGGGCGCCGCGATCCTCGCCGACACCTCGCACCGCTTCCACTGGGTCATCGCCCTGTGCTGCCTCATCGTCGCCGTCACGCTGCAGATCGGCGTGAATTTCTCGAACGACTACTCCGACGGCGTCAAGGGCACCGACGACTTCCGCGTGGGGCCCGCGCGCCTCACGGCGTCGGGGCGGATCCCCGCGAAGACCGTGCTCAGGGTCGCACTGGCGTTCTTCGCCCTCGCGGCGCTCGCGGGCCTCGCGATCGTGATCCGCACCCAGCAGTGGTGGATGCTCGCGGTCGGCGCGGTCTGCATCGTCGCGGCCTGGTTCTACACGGGCGGCAGGCGTCCGTACGGCTACAACGCCCTCGGCGAGGTGTTCGTCTTCGTCTTCTTCGGGCTCGTCGCGACGCTCGGCACGACGTGGGTGCAGGTGTTCGCGCTGCCGCAGGAGGCGTGGTTCGGCGCGATCGCTGCCGGGTTCCTCGCGTGCGCCGTGCTGCTCGCGAACAACCTGCGCGACATCGACCAGGATCGCCAGGCGGGCAAGCGCACCCTCACGGTCGTCATAGGCCGCCTCGGCACGAAGATCCTCTACACCGTGCTCGTGGCGCTCGCCTTCGCGATCGCCGCGTGGCTCGCGCTGTTCTATCCCATCGCGTGGCTGGCGTTCTTCGCCCTCATCCCCGCGGGCCCCGCGATCGTCATCGTGTGGGCAGCGAAGACGCCGCGCGAGCTCATCACGGCGCTCGCGCTGACGTCGATCAGCTCACCGATCTACGGGGCCTTCCTGGCCTGGGCCTTCATCGGCTGACCGCGGTCGCTGTGCGGCCTCGTTGGCCGCGTCCTCGATCTCGGCGTCGACCTCGCGCGCGGTCTTCGCGCGCTCGCGCTGCTGCTGCTTCTCGTAGATGCCCTCCGACATCTCGGCGCGGGGCTTCTGCAGCAGGATGATCGACAGGCTGAGGCCGATGAGCGTCGCGAAGATCACCGCGAGCCACCACAGATCGCGGAACGCCGGGAACAGCAGCATGACGCCCAGCGGCACGAGGAAGAAGGCCAGGCGGAGGATCGTGTAGGCGGCGACGGAGCGGATCTTCACGGGGCCATCGTAGGGATCGCGCCTACGAGACCGCCGACAGGAAGTCGCGCGTGCGCTGCTCCTGCGGGTCCGAGAAGATCTGCTCGGGCGTCCCCTCCTCGACGATGCGGCCGCCGTCGAACATCATGACGCGGTTCGAGACGTCGCGCGCGAACTGCATCTCGTGCGTCACGATGAGCATCGTCACGTCGGTGTTCGCCGCGATGTCGCGCAGGATCCCGAGCACCTCGCCCACGACCTCGGGGTCGAGGGCGCTCGTCACCTCGTCGAGCAGGAGGATCTCGGGATCCATCGCGAGCGCCCGCGCGATCGCGACGCGCTGCTGCTGCCCGCCCGACAGCGCCGACGGGTGGGCATCCGCCTTGTCGGGCAGCCCCACCTGCTCGAGCAGCTCGTGCGCGCGGCGGATCGCCTCGCCCTTCGGGCGCCGCAGCACGTGCACGGGCGCCTCCGTGATGTTCTCGAGCACCGTCATGTTCGGGAACAGGTTGAACTGCTGGAACACCATGCCGATGCGCTTGCGCATCTCGGTGCGGTGCTTCTCCTTCAGCGCGACGCGGCGCCCCTCGCGCTCGACGTGCGTGAGCGGGCGGTCGTCGATGAGGATGAAGCCGTCCGTCGCCTCCTCGAGCGTCATGACGAGGCGCAGGATCGTGGTCTTGCCGGATCCCGACGGCCCGATGAGCGTCACGCGGTCGCCCTTGCGCACCGTGAAGTTCAGGTCGTCGAGCACGGTGTGGTCACCGAAGCGCTTGACGACGTGCTGGAAGCGGATCGCGGGCACGTCGCCGTCGGCGAGCTCGATGGCGCCCGTGTGGGTGCGGTGTTCAGTAGGCAAGGCGCTTCTCCAGTCGTGCGATGAGGAGGGAAGTGGGGTAGCTCGCGGCGAGGAAGAGCAGCCCCGCGAGCGTGATCGCCTCGATGTACCGGAAGTGCTCGCCGCCGTACAGCTGCGCCGTGCGCACCATGTCGTGCACGAAGATGACCGACACGAACGGCGTCTCCTTGAACATCGAGATGACGTAGTTGCCGAGGGCGGGCGCGGTCGCGCGCAGCGCCTGCGGGATCACGACCGCGCGCCACGTGCGCCCGCGCGACATCGAGAGGGCGACGGTCGCCTCCCACTGCCCGCGCGGCACGGCGTCGATGCCGGCGCGGTACACGTCGGCCATGTAGGTGGCGTAGTGGATCCCGAACACGACGATCGCGATCGCGATCGACGGCACCTCGGCCCCGATCGCGAGCAGGCCGTACAGCGCGAACAGCAGCTGCACGACGAGGGGCGTCATGCGGATCACGTTCATGACGCCCGTCACGACGGCCGCGACGGGGCGCGGCGCCGTGCGGCGCACGAGCGCGATCGCGAGCCCCAGGACGGCCGCGATCGCGCTCGCCGCGATCGTCACGACGAGCGTCACGCGCAGGAACGCCCACAGCATGTCGGGCAGCACGGCCCACGCGTGGTCCCAGTTCCAGAAGGAGGTGTCGATCATGCGCCGACCTCCGCCCGCGCGCGACGACGGATCCGCCGCGCGGGACCGCGGCCGAGCCTGCGCGTCGCGCGGTGCTCGAGGGCGTTCATGCCCGTCGACAGCAGCCAGGCGAGCGCGAAGTACAGCACGAGGCCGAGCGAGTACGCGAAGAACACGTCGGTCTCGATGCGCAGCTTGTTGAGCTCGGCCGTGAGGTCGACGATCGTGATGAGGTAGACGACGGCCGTGCCCTTCAGCAGCTGGATGAGCAGGTTGTTGAGCGAGGGGATCATGAGCGCCCACGCCTGCGGGAAGATCACGCGCGTCATGCGCTGGAACTTCGTCATGCTGAGCGCCGTCGTCGCCTCCCACTGCTCGCGCGGCACGGCGCCGATCGAGCCGCGCACGACCTCCGCGCCGTACGCGCCGTAGTTCAGGCCGAGGCCGATGATGCCGACCGCGACGGGTTCGATCTCGAGGTAGAACGGCGGCAGCGGCAGCACGAAGAACAGGAAGAACAGCTGCACGAGCAGCGACGTGCCGCGAAAGAACTCGATCACGACGCGGGCCGCGCCGCGGATCAGCAGGTTGTGCGTGCGCACGAGCAGGCCGAGCGCGACGGCGACCGCGAGCGCGACCGCCGCACCCCCGAGGGTGAGCTCGATCGTGATGAGGAGGCCGTCGAGGATCCGCGGCAGCGCCCGCGCGAGCGCGTCGAGATGCTCGGTCACGTGCGGGACGGCTTCCTACTCGAGCTCGCCCGCGCAGAGCTGCTCGGTCGTGAGGTCGGCGGGCGGCAGGTTCTCGGCCGTGAATCCGAAGGGCTCGACGAGGTCGAGGTAGGTCTGCTCGTCGCCCGTGATCGTCGCGAGCTCCTCGTTGTACGCCTCGAGCAGCTCGGTGTCGCCCTGGCGGAACACGGTCGCGCCCGCGCCGACCTGCGGCGTGCCGTCGATCTCCTGCACGAACGCCTCCGTCGTCTCGAGGTCGTCCATGTCCTCCGTCATCCAGTTGAGCGACACGGCCGTGAGCGCGAAGGCGTCTGCGAGGCCCGACTGCACGGCCTCGAGACCCGCGCTCGCCGTGTCGACCTGCACGGTGTCGCTGATGCCGAGGTCCTTCGCGTACCCGTCCTCGATCGCGCCCGACTGCACGGCGAGCGTGACGTCGCCCGCCTCGACGACCGAGTCGAGGTCGCTGAGGTTCTGCGGGTTGCCGGCGGGCACCGCGAGCGTCGTCGTGTACATGATCTCGGGGTCGCTGAACGCCGCCTCCTCGCAGCGCTCGGGCAGGATCGACATGCCGGCGCTCACGGCGTCCCAGCGGCCCGCGTTGAGGCCGGGGATGAGGTTGTCCCACGCGACCTCCTCGACCTCGATGTTCTCGACGCCGAGCTCGGAGAAGATCCGCTCGTGGATGGCGATCGTCGCGCCCGTGGGCTCGCCGTTCTCGTCGACCCACGAGTAGGGCTGCTCGGAGGCGATCGCGAGGGTGATGCTCCCCTCTTCTCGCAGCTGCTCGAGCGTGCTGCCGGCGTCGTCGCCCGTGGGGGCGGTCGAGGTGCAGCCGGCGAGCGCGAGGGCGAGCGCGCCGAGGCCGGCCGCTCCCGTCGTCGTGATGGTGCGTCGGATCATCGTCGTTCCTCCCGTGGATGGGCGCGGGCGGCGTGGACCCGCGCGCAGGACGCGGTCCACGGTGGCATATTGTCGATCCTGATGCAATCCGACGGTCGGATTGTCGACACGAGGACAGCGGACGCGGGATGCGAGAATGAGAGCGTGAGAGAACTGCTGGGACTGAGGAAGCGCGACGCGACGACGTCGGTGTCGCGTTTCGGCACCCCGCGATCGGTCGTCCCCGTGTCGCGCATGTCGACCGTCGACCTCATCGTCATCGAGCTGCGCAAGGCGATCCTCGCGGGCGACCTCGCGGTCGGCGCCCCGCTCGGCGAGGTCGAGATCGCGGCGCAGCTCGGCGTCAGCCGCGGCCCGCTTCGCGAGGCCGCCCAGCGGCTCGTGCAGGAGGGCCTGCTCGTGTCGGTCCCCGGCCGCGGCCTGCGCGTACGGCGCATCGGCGTCGAGGAGGTGCCCGACCTCTACGAGGCGCGCCTCGCCCTCGAGGCGCACGCGGCGCGACGCCTCGCCCAGCGCCCGAACGCCCTCGAGATCGCCGAGCTCGAGGCGTGCCTCGCGCGCCTCGTCGCGGTCAGCGCGGGAGACGAGGCGCTCGCGATCGCCGACGCCGACCTCGAGTTCCACCGGCAGCTCGTCGACCTCGTCGGCAGCCAGCGCATGTCGGCGCGGGCCTCGACGCTGCTCGCCGAGACGCGCATCGCGAACCTCAGCGCACACGACGCCTACCTCGCGCGCCGCACGGTCTCGCCGACCTACCGCGAGCTCATCGACGCCATCAAGGCGGGCGACGGCGAGACGGCCGCCGACGCGCTCTCGCGCCAGTTCGAAGCGGCCGTCGCGCGGCTCACGGGCGAGGACGATCCGGGCGACACGGTCGAATCGCCCGTCGGCACCGACACGCACTCGTTCGCGCGCATCGAGACCGACGAGTGATCTCTCGGTCAGCCGACTGATCACACGCCCGAATAGACTGGAATCGTGGCACGATTCCTGATCC
>JAJUIM010000110.1 GCA_029267645.1 Microbacterium sp. | reverse complement strand
TGCGCGGATCCATGAAGTTCCACGCGAGAAAGTAGGTGAGGTTGGTCGACACCACGATGATGGCCAGCCAGGAAACCAGGCGGCGCGTCAAGTATCGGAACAAGGTGTCAGTTTGCTTTCTCAGAGGAGCACAGGCTGAGACGTGACTCTAGCCCGCGCCGGCTTGCTTCTGCCAGAGGGGTGACCGCTGGAAGAAAAGCGTTATCAATCTGTTTCGGTGTGATCGTTTCGTCTGATCACTCGCGCACCGGCTGTGCACATTGCCGTCCGCCGTCGTTGGCGGCGCTCCTCATTTTGCGCTCGGTTCCTGGGTGTCGCGTGGACATGCTGAGCAGAATGCGCAGTCGCGGCCCGCGGCCTGCGGTGCCCGAGATCGGCCGCCGCTCCGCGTAGACTGTCCGAGATATGTCGCCCCGTGCCTCCCAGCCGCTCGCGCCCGCCGCAACGCCGCCCGAGCGCCTTCGCAACTTCTGCATCATCGCCCACATCGACCACGGCAAGTCCACGCTGGCCGATCGCATGCTGCAGCTCACCGGCGTGGTCTCCGACCGTGAGATGCGCGCCCAGTACCTCGACCGAATGGACATCGAGCGCGAGCGCGGCATCACGGTCAAGAGTCAGGCCGTGCGCATCCCGTGGCAGGTCGAGGGCGACACGTACGCCCTCAACATGATCGACACGCCGGGCCACGTCGACTTCAGCTACGAGGTCTCGCGCTCGCTCGCCGCGTGCGAGGGCGCGATCCTGCTCGTCGACGCGGCGCAGGGCATCGAGGCGCAGACGCTCGCGAACCTCTACCTTGCACTCGAGAACGACCTCACGATCATCCCGGTGCTCAACAAGATCGACCTGCCGGCGGCCGACCCCGATCGCTTCGCGAAGGAGCTCGCCGACCTCATCGGCGGCTCGCCCGACGATGTGCTCCGCGTGTCGGGCAAGACGGGCCAGGGCGTCGACGAGCTGCTCGACCGCCTCGTGCGCGAGATCCCGGCCCCCGTCGGCGACGCGGACGCGGCCGCGCGCGCCATGATCTTCGACTCCGTGTACGACGCCTATCGCGGCGTCGTGACGTACGTGCGCATGATCGACGGCGCGCTGAAGCCGCGCCAGCGGATCCAGATGATGTCGACTCGCGCGACGCACGATCTGCTCGAGATCGGCGTGTCGAGCCCCGAGCCGACGCCCTCGCAGGGCCTCGGCGTCGGCGAGGTCGGCTACCTCATCACGGGCGTGAAGGACGTGCGCCAATCGAAGGTCGGCGACACCGTGACCGACTCGCGCGTGCCCGCGACCGATCCGCTGCCCGGCTACGTCGAGCCCAAGCCCATGGTGTTCTCGGGCCTGTATCCCATCGACGCGAGCGACTATCCCGCGCTGCGCGAGGCGCTCGACAAGCTCAAGCTGTCCGACGCCGCGCTCGTCTACGAGCCCGAGACCTCGGTCGCGCTCGGATTCGGCTTCCGCTGCGGCTTCCTCGGCCTGCTGCACCTCGAGATCATCACCGAGCGACTGCGTCGCGAGTTCGATCTCGACCTCATCACGACCGCGCCGAGCGTGATCTACGAGGTCACGACCGAATCGGGCGAGACGCTCACGGTGACGAACCCCAGCGAGTACCCCGACGGCAAGATCGGCTCCGTCATCGAGCCGATCGTGCAGGCGTCGATCCTCGCCCCCAAGGACTACGTGGGCGCCGTCATGGACCTGTGCCAGTCGCGTCGCGGCTCGCTCCTCGGCATGGACTACCTCTCGGAGGAGCGCGTCGAGCTGAAGTACACGATGCCGCTCGGCGAGATCGTGTTCGACTTCTTCGACCAGCTGAAGAGCCGCACGCAGGGTTACGCCAGCCTCGACTACGAGCCCGCGGGCAGCCAAGAGGCCGATCTCGTGAAGGTCGACATCCTGCTGCAGGGCGACCGCGTCGACGCGTTCAGTGCGATCGTGCATCGTGACAGCGCCTACTCGTACGGCACGACGATGGCCGAGCGCCTGCGCAAGCTCATCCCGCGCCAGCAGTTCGAGGTTCCCATCCAGGCCGCGATCGGTGCGCGGGTCATCGCGCGCGAGACGATCCGCGCGATCCGCAAGGACGTGCTCGCCAAGTGCTACGGCGGCGACATCAGCCGCAAGCGCAAGCTGCTCGAGAAGCAGAAGGAGGGCAAGAAGCGCATGAAGATGGTCGGCCGCGTCGAGGTGCCCCAGAACGCGTTCATCGCGGCGCTCTCGGGCGAGGTCGAGGGCAAGGGCAAGAACTGACCGGTCGACGCGGCCACAGTGAGGCCAGGTAGGGTGATCACCATGCGCAGGGCGACCTTCCGTGACCAGACGGTCGACTACGCGGCGGTCGGCGCCAGTCAGGCGGCCGATCTGCTGCAGTACCCGCCGGAGAGATCGCTCCCGGCGGTCGATGCCTGGCGGATCGGCAGCGGCGAGGAGCGCTTCCGCAAGGCGGGCGAGGACCTCCTCTCGTGGCGCGTCGTCACGGGCGCAGGCATCGAGGTCGGCGACGTGCGCCCCTCGTCCGAGCCGAGCTACACGGGCGTGAGCTTCGCGTCCGACGGCACGCCGCTCGCGCCGGCGCGGCATGAGGACGACCAGCGCTTCACGGAGGACGGCCTGCCGTACGTGAGCGCGGGCGCGACCGCCCACCTCACGAGCCGCGTCAGCGGCCGCAAGTTCCAGGGCGACTATCGCGTGATCTTCGTCGCCGAGGAGGCGCGCCGCATCGCGTTCGCGATCGGCACGGTCGACGCGACGGTCGTCAGCGGCGAGACGCTCTTCAGCGTTGAGTGGCGCGAGAACGACGAGGTCTGGTTCGAGGTGCGCGCGTTCGACGTGCCGGTCGCCTGGCCGTACCGCATGTTCCGCGCGCTCGTGAAGCGCCGCCGCCGTCACACGAACTCGGCGCACCTGCGCGCCGTGTCGCCGCTCTTCGCCTGATGGCGGGCGCGCTCCCGATCGGCGACCCCGCCCCGCCCGACGGCCGGCTGCCCGACGAGATCCGTCCGTCGGACGACACCGACTTCGGCGTGTACCTGCACGTGCCGTTCTGCCGCGTGCGGTGCGGATACTGCGACTTCAACACCTATACCGCGACGGAGCTTCGCGGCGCGCGCCAGGATCAGTACGCCGACACGCTGCTCGGCGAGATCCGGCTGGCCCGCGAGGTGCTCGGCGAGGCGGGCGCGATCCGCCCCGCGCGCACGGTCTTCTTCGGCGGCGGCACGCCGACGCTGCTGCCCGCAGGAGACCTCGCCCGGATGCTCGACGGCGTCCGCGGCGCGTTCGGCGTCGCAGACGACGCCGAGATCACGGTCGAGGCGAACCCCGACACCGTGACGCCCGAGGTCGTGCGCGATCTCGCGGCGGCGGGCGTCAACCGCATGTCGATCGGCATGCAGTCGTCGGTGCCGCACGTGCTCGCGGCGCTCGATCGTACGCACAGCCCCGAGAACGTCGGATCCGCCGTCGCCGCCGCGCGGGACGCGGGGCTCGACGTGAGCCTCGACCTCATCTACGGCGCGCCCGGCGAGGGCCTCGATGACTGGCGCGACTCGCTCGAGACCACGCTGTCGCACGAGCCCGACCACATCTCGGCCTACGCGCTGATCATCGAGGAGGGCACGAAGCTCGCGCGCCAGATCTCGCGCGGCGAGGTGCCGGCGCCCGACGACGACCTGCAGGCCGACATGTACGAGCTCGCCGACGATCTGCTGCAGCAGGCCGGATTCGAGTGGTACGAGGTGTCGAACTGGGCGCGCGGCGACGGACACCGCTCGCGCCACAACCTGTCGTATTGGCGGGGCGCCGACTGGTGGGGCTTCGGCCCCGGCGCGCACAGCCACGTCGCCGGCTTGCGGTGGTGGAACGTCAAGCATCCCGCGGCCTACGCGCAGCGCCTCTCGCTCGGCGAGTCGCCCGCCGCGGGCCGCGAGACCCCCGACGCCGAGCAGCGCGCCCTCGAGCGCGTGCTGCTCGAGACGCGGATCCGCGAGGGCATGGCCGTCGCCGATCTGCCGTCGCGCGAGGCGCGGGCGGGGGTCGCGGGGCTCGTCGCCGACGGGCTCGTCGACGGGCGCGCCGCCATCGCGGGGCGCATCGTGCTGACGCGCCGCGGACGCCTGCTCGCCGACGCCGTCGTGCGGGCGCTCACGGCGTAGCGCACACGCCGGGCGTTCAGCCCGAACGGCCCGGTGGCCGCTAGAATTGGCACTCGTCAGGTCTGAGTGCCAGAACGAGAGGAGCGCACATGGTCACCGATCGGGGACTCCAGGTGCTGCGCGCCATCGTCACAGACTTCGTCGACACGCACGAGCCCGTCGGCAGCAAGGCGATCGTCGAGCGGCACCACTTCGGCGTCTCGGCCGCGACGATCCGCAACGACATGGCGCTCCTCGAGGAGGAGGAGCTCATCGCGCAGCCCCACACATCGTCGGGACGCGTGCCGACCGACAAGGGGTACCGCGCCTTCGTCGACCACCTCGCCGACGTCAGGCCGCTCTCGCCCGCACAGCGCACGGCGATCGAGACGTTCCTCGCCGACCCGGCCGACCTCGACGACCTGCTCTCGCGAACCGTGCGCCTGCTCACACAGCTCACCGGCCAGGTCGCGCTCGTCCAGTACCCCTCGTTCGCCCGCGCGACCGTGACGCACGTGCAGCTCGTGCTGCTCGACGCGCGCCGCATCCTCGTGATCATGGTGACCGACACGGGGCGCGTCTCCCAGCGCATCGGCGTCGTCGACGTCGAGGTCGCGCAGAGCGACGTCGACGCGGTCGCGCCGCGGATCCAGCGCCTCGTCGTGGGGCTTCCCGTCGGCGACGCGGCCGACCGGCTGCAGACCGACCGGCGCGCTGCCCCTCGCGCGACGCCCGCGCAGGCGGGCCTGCTCGACGTCGTGGGCGTGGCGGTCGCGGAGGAGCTCGATGAGTTCCGCCAGAACCGCCTCGTGATGGCCGGCGCCGCGACGCTCGCGCGTCGCGAGGGCGACTTCCGCGGCAGCATCCATCCGCTGCTCGAGGCGATCGAGGAGCAGGTGACGCTGCTGCGCCTCATGAGCGAGATGGCCGCCGATGACAACGGCCTCGCGACGAGCATCGGCCGCGAGAACGCGGAGTTCGGCCTCGGCGAGGCCTCGATCGTCGCGAGCGAGTACGACGCCGCGATCGGCCTCGCTCGCGTGGGGCTCATGGGCCCCACGCGCATGGACTATCCCCGCAACCTGGCGGC
The DNA here is from genome assembly GCA_029267645.1 of Microbacterium sp. Classification (GTDB taxonomy): domain Bacteria; phylum Actinomycetota; class Actinomycetes; order Actinomycetales; family Microbacteriaceae; genus Microbacterium. The sequence goes on along the minus strand of JAJUIM010000110.1, from coordinate 1,268 downwards.
CGCGCGAGCCGTGGCCCGCTACCTGACCCGCGTGCTCGAGGAAGACGAGAACCGCTGAGGCGGTCCGAGCACGACACGAGAAGCACATCGCGGCCCCGGCCGCGGAAAGGCGAGAAGTGGCAGATCACTACGACGTCCTCGGTGTCTCGCGCGAGGCGAGTGACGACGAGATCAAGAAGGCCTATCGCAGGCTGGCCCGCAAGCTGCACCCCGACGTGAACCCCTCGCCCGAGGCGGCAGAGGAGTTCAAGAGCGTCACGCATGCGTACGAGGTGCTGAGCGACCCTGAGCAGCGTCGCCGCTACGACATGGGCGGCGACTCGGCTGGCGGATTCGGCGGCGACTTCGGGGGCTTCGGTGACGTGTTCGAGGCGTTCTTCGGGGCGGCAGGCGGCGGATCCCGCGCCGGGCGGCCGCGCTCACGCCGCGAGCGGGGCGACGACGCGCTCGTGCGCGTGAGCCTGCAGCTGGGAGACGTCGTCTTCGGCACGCACCGCGACGTCGAGATCGACACCGCGGTGCTGTGCGAGACGTGCCACGGCAGCATGACGCAGCCCGGCACGCAGCCCGTGACGTGCGATGTGTGCGGCGGCACGGGGCACGTGCAGCGTCAGGTGCGCAGCCTGCTCGGAAACGTCGTGACGCAGCAGCCCTGCGGATCCTGTCAGGGGTACGGCACGCGCATCGAGCACCCCTGCGCGACGTGCCACGGTCAGGGCCGCGTGCGGTCGCGCCGCACCGTGAGCCTCGACATCCCCGCCGGCGTCGAGACGGGCCTGCGCCTGCAGCTGCCCGGCTCGGGCGAGGTCGGCCCCGCGGGCGGCCCCAACGGCGACCTGTACGTCGAGATCCATGTCGAGCCGCACCCCGTCTTCAGCCGCGAGGGCGACGACCTGCTCGCAACCCTCGAGGTGTCGATGACCGACGCCGTGCTCGGCACGACGACCTCGATCGAAGGCCTCGATGGGGCCGTCGACATCGAGGTGCGCCCCGGCGTGCAGTCGGGCGACGTGCTGACGATCGACGAGCGTGGCATCACGGGGCTGCGCTCGAAGAAGCGCGGCGACCTGAAGATCGCCGTGCAGGTCGTGACGCCCACGAAGGTCGACCACAAGACTCGCCAGCTGCTCGAGGAGTTCGCGCGCCGCACGAAGGCGCCCGAGCCCAAGCTCTCGGCGCACCAGCCCGGCCTCTTCTCGAAGCTGCGCGGCAAGTTCCGCGGGGCCTGAGTCGTGGCGCTGCACTTCGTCGACGACGGCGCGGCCCAG
>JAJUIM010000251.1 GCA_029267645.1 Microbacterium sp. | reverse complement strand
CTCGAGGAGTTCGCGCGCCGCACGAAGGCGCCCGAGCCCAAGCTCTCGGCGCACCAGCCCGGCCTCTTCTCGAAGCTGCGCGGCAAGTTCCGCGGGGCCTGAGTCGTGGCGCTGCACTTCGTCGACGACGGCGCGGCCCAGACGGCGCCGGGGGAGACGCTCGTCCTCACGGGCGCGGAGGCGCACCACGCTGCGACCGTGCGGCGCGTGCGCGAGGGTGAGGCCGTCACCGTGACGGACGGCCGCGGCGTGTGGGCGACGGGATCCGTCGCCGCAGCGGAGCCGCGGCGCGTCGAGATTCGCGTCGAGGCGCGCGAGGATCGTGCCGAGCCCGCGCGGCGGATCCTGCTGGCCCAGGCACTTGCGAAGGGCGACCGTGACGAGATGGCGGTGCAGGCCGCGACCGAGCTCGGCGTCGACGGCATCGTGCCCTGGCAGGCCGCGCGCAGCGTGTCGCGCTGGCAGGGTCCGAAGGCGCAGAAGGGCCGCGACCGCTGGGCCGCGATCGTGCGCGAGGCGTCGAAACAGGCGCACCGCGCGTGGATCCCCGAGGTCGAGGCCGTCGCGTCGACGCGCGAGCTCGCGGCGCGCGCGGCGAGCGCGACGCTCGTTGTCCTGGATCCCTGGACCGACACCCGCCTCGCCGACGTCGAGACCGGGCCGGGCGACGTCGTGCTCGTCGTCGGCCCCGAGGGCGGGATCGCGCCCGAGGAGCTCGAGGCGCTCGTCGCGGCCGGCGCCGTGCGGGCGCGGCTCGGCGACACCGTGCTGCGCACCTCGACGGCCGGACCCGCGGCCCTCGCGGTGCTCAATCAGGCGCTCGGGCGCTGGTGAGGCGCGTTCGCGCCGTAGACTCGTGACATGAGCGAGCCGACCGTCTTCACGCGCATCCTGAACGGCGAGATCCCGGGCGAGATCGTCGCCGAGACCGATCGCGTCTTCGCGATCACCGACATCAGCCCGCAGGCGCCGCTGCACGTGCTCGTGATTCCCAAGACCGAGCAGTACCGCGACGTCGCCGAGCTGGCCGAGGGAGACCCCGCGCTGCTCGCCGAGATCATCGCGGTGGCGAAGCGCGTCGCGGCCGAGAAGGCCGACGGCGAGTTCCGCCTCATCTTCAACACGGGCCCCAAGGCGGGCCAGACCGTTTTCCACGTGCACGCGCACGTGCTCGCAGGCGACCTCGAGGAGAAGAGCCTCATTGGCTGACGAAGCCCCCACCACGACCGTCACGATCACCGCCGACGGCGTCGCGATGGTCCAGCTGCTCGGGCCGCAGGACCGCCTCCTGCGCATGGTCGAGAAGGAGCATCCCGACGTCGACGTGCTCGTGCGCGGCAACGAGATCACGCTCACGGGCGAGCCCGGAGTCGTCCGCCAGGCCCAGGCGCTCGTCGACGAGCTGCTCGAGATGACCCGCAACGGGCACGACCTCGGGCCGTCCGACGTCGCGACGTCGAACCGCGTGCTCGCCCAGGGCGAGCGACCGAGCTCGGCGTTCGGCGAGGCGATCCTGCAGACGCGCGGCAAGGTGATCCGCCCCAAGACGATCGGGCAGCGCGACTACGTCGACGCGATCGACCAGAACACGATCGTGTTCGGCATCGGCCCCGCGGGCACGGGCAAGACCTACCTCGCGATGGCGAAGGCCGTGCAGGCGCTGCAGCGCCGCGAGGTCAGCCGCATCATCCTCACGCGGCCGGCCGTCGAGGCGGGGGAGCGGCTCGGCTTCCTGCCCGGCACGCTCACCGACAAGATCGACCCGTACCTCCGGCCTCTGTACGACGCCATCAACGAGATGATGGACCCCGAGGCCGTGCCGAAGCTCATGGCGAGCGGCACGATCGAGGTGGCGCCGCTCGCGTACATGCGCGGGCGCACGCTCAACGACTCGTTCATCGTGCTCGACGAGGCGCAGAACACGACGCCCGAGCAGATGAAGATGTTCCTCACGCGCCTCGGCTTCGGCACGAAGATGGTCGTGACGGGCGACGCGACCCAGGTCGACCTGCCGGGCGGCACGAGCGGCCTGCGGGTCGTCGACCGGATCCTCCACGACGTCGAGGACATCCACTTCTCGCACCTCACGAGCGACGACGTCGTGCGGCACACCCTCGTGGGCCGCATCGTCGACGCCTACAGCGCCTACGACGAGAAGCGCGCGGCCCACCGCGCCGAGCTCGACGAGGCGCGCGAGTTCGCGAACCGCGCCGAGCGGCGCCGCGGCATGACCCCGCGCGACAGGAACCCGAAGCGAGGACGCGCATGATCGACATCAACAACGAGTCCGGCGTCGAGATCGACATCGAGCAACTGCTGCGGCTCGTGCAGCACAACCTCGATGCGCTGCACGTCAGCCCCGACGCCGACCTCGCGATCGTGCTCGTCGACGAGGGCGCCATGGAGCAGCTGCACGTGCAGTGGATGGACGAGCCGGGCCCCACCGACGTGCTGAGCTTCCCGATGGACGAGCTGCGGCCCGGATCCGCCGATGCGCCGACGCCGCCGGGCCTCCTCGGCGACATCGTCGTGTGCCCGCAGGTGGCCGAGACCCAGGCCGAGACGGCGGGGCATTCGCTCATGGACGAGATGTGCTTGCTCACGACGCACGGCCTGCTGCACCTGCTCGGGTACGACCACGCGCTGCCGGAGGAGGAGCGCCGCATGTTCGGCCTGCAGCGCGAGCTGCTGAGCGCCTTCGCCACGAGCGAGAGGCGGCGCCGCCGGGCATGATCGAGGCACTGCTCATCGCCGGCTCGCTCCTCCTGGTGCTGCTGGCGGGCTTCTTCATGGCGCTCGACTCGGCGCTGTCGGTCACGTCGACTGCCGACCTCGTCGACATGGCCGCAGAGGGGCGCAGCCCGCGCGCGCTGGCGCGGATCTCGCGCGATCGCGACGCGCACGACAACGCGATCAGCTTCGTGCGGATCCTCGCAACGGTCGGCGCGATCGTGCTCATGACGTCGGCGTTCTCGATTCTGTTCGAGAGCGACGCGTGGGGCGTCTTCGTGACGGTGATCGTCATGACGGTCGTGATGTACCTGCTCGTCTCCTCGGCGCCGACCGTGCTCGGGCGCCGCTACGCGCAGGCCGTGCTGTCGTTCGGCGCGCCCGCGATCCGCGCGGCTCGCGTCGTGTTCGGCATCGTCGCGCAGCCGCTCGGCGCGGCGGGATCCCGCGTGATCCCCGGCGGGCGCAGGCGCGGCTTCGAGTCGGAGGAGCAGCTGCTGTCGATCGTCGACGAGGCGGCGTCGAACTCGCTCATCGAGGACGACGACCGCGAGCT
>JAJUIM010000141.1 GCA_029267645.1 Microbacterium sp. | reverse complement strand
GCCAGGATCGACCGCACGAGGTGCTGCCGGTACCCCATGCGCCCCGAGGCGCCGTTCATGATGATGCCGATCTCGCGGACGGCAGGAGTGGTGTCGGTCACGATGTGCTTCCTTGCTCTCGTCTGACGGTAAACGCTTTCCGCGTTCCAACGAGTTTGGCATATCTGTCACGCCCGGGCAAGCGCCGCCGTCCCGGCATCTCCCACTCAGGGGGAGAACGCCGATCCGCCCGGCCGTGCCCCCACCCCGGTTGGGTCGCCAAAATATGCGGGTGCCGGCGGAGCCGCACCCGCATATTTTGGCGACCCTTACATAGGGACGGAGGGAGGGGAATCCGTCACACGCCCGCGACGACCGCGTTGTCGATCGCGTCGGGGTCGACGCCGGGGCGCACGGCGCGGTTCGTCAGCAGCACCCACGCGACGCCCGCCGTCGGGTGCACCCAGAATTCGGTGCCCGACCAGCCCGCGTGCCCGTAGACGTCCTGGTCGATGAGGCCCGGCGCGCGGGTGCGCAGGTTCCAGGCGAAGCCCCAGTCCTGGCCGCGCTCGGCGGGGTACGGCTCGAGGCGCGGGATATCGCCCGTGAGCGGCCGCCGCATCATCGCGAGCGTCGCGGATCCGACGACCGTCTCGTCGTCGCGCAGCAGCGCCGCGCCGAGCTCGAGCAGGTCGGCCGCGCGCCCGATGAGCCCCGCACCCGGGTGCCGGTTCGCGGCGAGCCGGGCGACGTCGAGCCCCTCGGCTTCGGCGTCCACGACGTCGTGCGGATCCGCGGCCTCGTCGATCGTGATGCCCTCGGCGCCCGCGTCCCGCGCGACCTCGCGCACGGCGTCCGCCCAGTCGGATCCCGTCGCCGCCTCGAGCAGTTCGGCGACGCCCTGGAAGGCGATGGACGAGTAGCGCGACGCGGATCCGGGCGCGAAGTCGCGGCCCGCGCCGCGGAGCGCGGCCGCGAGCCCGCCCGCGACGTCGAGCGCCGGCTCCGTCAGGCCCGCGGTGTGGCTCACGAGGTGGCGCAGCTGGATCGCGGGATCCGCGCCCGGCACGACGCTCGAAAGCGGCGTGAGGGGCGTGAGGAGCCCGCGTTCGACGGCTCGCGCGGCGGCGAGCCCCACGAGCGGCTTCGTGATCGAGAACAGCCGGAAGTGATCGTCGACACGCGCGGGCCGGGATCCAGTCGCCCCGAACGCCTCGAGCGAGATGATGCCGTCGGCCGTCGCGACGCCCAGCACGGCGGCCGGCAGCCGTCCCTCCCGCACGTGCCCGCGCACGAGGTCGAACGCGGCGCCCGTCATGCGCGCGCCTCGAGCGGCAGGTCCGCCCGCGCGGGCGCGGGCTCCCGCGGCGCGAGCACGAACGCGAACTCCTGCGGCGCGAGGGTGCGCGCGCCGAACGGCTCGTCGGATCCGAGCAGGGTGCCCTCTGCCTCGACGCGGGCCGGCTCGGTGCCGTGGTTGATGATCGTGACGAGGTCGCCCCGGCGCGCGACCTCGACGCCCTCCGGCACCTCGTCGAGCTCGGGGCGCACGCCAGCGTCGGCGATGAGGGCGTCGAGCACGGCGCCGAGCGTCTCGGGCGAGGGCTGCGTCGCGAGGTACCAGGCGGATCCGTCGCCGTGCGCGCGCCGCGTGACGGCGGGCCGGCCCGTCGAGGGTCCCGTTTCGTAGGCCGCGACGACCTCGGCGTCGTCGGCCCAGATGGCCTCCGCGAGGATCGTGCCGGCGCCTGCGATGCCGCCCGCGAACCGCGCGAACGCGCGCTCGTCGCTCGCGCCGGCGGCGGCGGATCCCACCTCGCCCGCGCGCTCGGCGACCGTCGCGCGGTCGGGCGGCACGAGGGCGCGGAAGTCCTCGAACGCGACGCCGAGCACAGGCCCGAGCTGCGTCAGGAACCCGCCCTCGCGGAACCGATCGTTGTCGTCGACGACGTCGGTGAAGGGGCCCGCCGCGAGCACCCCGCCGTGCGCCACGAAGCGGGCGAGCGCCTCGGCGCCGGCCTCGCGCAGCAGGTACAGGAACGGCGCGATCGCGAGGCGGTAGCGGCCGTCGACCCGCTCGGGCGGCACGACGTCGACCATGATGCCGCGCCGCGTGAGCGCCGCATGCCAGTCGCGCACGACCTGCAGGTAGTCGACCGTCATGGGGTGGCCCTCGCCCTCGACGGCCCACCAGTTCTCCCAGTCGAACACGAGCGCGACGGGCGCGTCGTCGCCGGGGGAGGGCAGGTCGCCGAGCGCTGCGAGGCGCTCGCCGAGGGCGACGGCCTCGCGCCACGTGCGCGTGCGGGTGCCGGCCTGCGGCAGCATCGCCGAGTGGAACTTCTCGGCGCCCGCGCGCGACTGCCGCCACTGGAAGAACATGATGCCGTCGGCGCCGCGGCCGATCGACTGCGCCGTCTCGGCCGCGAGCTGGCCCGGCATCTTCGAGGGGTTCGTCGCGCGCCAGTTGACGGCGTCGGTCGCCTGCTCCATGAGGATCCACGGCTGCCCGCGCTTGAGCGAGCGCACGAGGTCGCGCTGGAACGCGGTCGTGAGCGGGCGCGCGGGGTCGAGCGGGTCGGGGTAGCAGTCGTCCGTGATGACGTCGATGTGCGGCGCCCACGAGGCGTAGTCGGCGGGCGGGAACGCACCCATCATGTTCGTCGAGATCGGCTGGGTCGCCCCCGCGGCGCGGATGATGTCGCGCTGCATGAGGTACACCTCGAGCCACGTGTCCGACATGAATCGCTTGTAGTCGAGCACGTGCGCGGGGTTGCGGATGAACGGCGCCTTCCGCGGCGGGAATACCTCGTCGAAGGAGCCGTACCGCTGCGACCAGAAGGCCGTGCCCCACGCCTCGTTGAGGCGCTCGACGGATCCGTACCGCGCGCGCGTCCACGTGCGGAACGCGTCGCGGGCGGCGTCGGAGAAGTCCTCGTGCAGGTGGCAGCCGAGCTCGTTGTCGACGTGCCACATGACGACTGCGGGGTGATCGGCGTAGCGCTCGGCGAGGCGCCGCACGAGCTCGGCCGCGAGCCGGCGCCACGTGGGCGATGCGGGGGAGTGGTGCTGCCGCGAGCCGTGCCAGTAGGGGGCGCCGTGCTCGTCGGCCGCGAGCGCGTCGGGGTGGGCCGTCGTCATCCACGGCGGCGGCGAGGCCGTCGCGGTCGCGAGGTTCACGGCGATGCCGCCCTCGTGCAGCAGGTCGATGATGCGATCGAGCCACGCGAAGTCCCACGCACCCGGCGCGGGCTGGATCCGCGACCACGCGAAGATGCCGAGGCTCACGGTGGTCACGCCCGCCTCGCGCATGAGGCGGACGTCGTCGGGCCAGACCTCCTCGGGCCACTGGTCCGGGTTGTAGTCGGCTCCGTACAGCACGGTGCGCTCCTTTGCGGGGTTGCGTGATTGCGAGGTTACGGGGTCGCGACAGATCGAGCGTCGCGAGGTGTCAGGCCGTGCGCTTGCGCCGGCGCGTGGGGATTGAGACGGCCGCGAGCGCGGCGCAGCCGAGGGCGGGGACGACGAGCGGGATGAGCATCCATCCCGCGAGGCCGACGAAGCACGCCGCGACGACCGTGTACGCGGCGCCGGCGGGATCCTCGGAGACGGCCGCGGGCAGGCCGCGCAGCGCGGCCGCCCAGCCGTCGACGGGGTTCCATGCGGCGCTCGCCATGAGCAGCGCGCCCGCCGCGAGGGCGGCGATGACCCAGCCGGCGCCCGCGACGAGCTCGCCCCCGGGCAGCGCGCCGGATCCCGCGAGCACGATGTCGACCGCGAGCACGGCCGCGATCGCGAGTGCGGCCGCGCCGACCGCGAGGCCCGCGGGCAGGGCGCGCACGAAGTCGCGCCAGAAGGCGGAGAAGGGGGAGCCCTCCGCCCGCACGAACCGGCGCAGGTGGCGGATCCCGGCCGCGAGCGCGGCGGGAAGCGTCACGAGGGCGACGCCGAACGCCGCCACGAGGATGCCCGCGAGGAGCACCTCGCCGAGCAGCGCGAACGCCGCCGTGGCGCCCGGGTTCGCGGCGGGTGCGTCCTTCGTGGGGCCCGCCCCGGAGCGCGCGGCCCGGCGCGCTGCGCGTTCGACCTTGCCCACGGCGGTCAGCCCTTCAGGCCCTGCGTCGCGACGCCGTTGACGAGGAACCGCTGGAACACGATGAAGAACAGCAGGATCGGGATGAGCGCCACGAACGACGCCGTCACGGTCGCGCCGTAGTCACTCGTCGACGTCTGGTCGTTGTAGAGGTTCAGCGCGATCGGCAGCGGATAGTTCTCGGGGCTGTTGAGGTACAGCAGCGGCGCGAGGAAGTCGTTCCACGTCCAGATGAAGGCGAAGATCGCGCCAGTGATGAGCGACGGCTTGATGAGCGGGAGGATCACCGACCAGAAGATGCGACCGTGGCCCGCGCCGTCGATGCGCGCCGCCTCGTCCATGTCGCGGGGCAGGTTGCGGATGAACTGCACCATGAGGAAGACGAAGAAGGCCTCGGTCGCGAGGAACTTCGGCAGGATCAGCGGCACGAACGTGTCGACGAGGCCGAGCTTGTTGAACCAGATGTACTGGGGGATGATCACGACGTGCACGGGCAGCAGCAGCGTGCCGATCATGGCCGAGAAGAAGATCCCGAGGCCCTTGAACTTCACACGCGCGAAGGCGTACGCGGCGAGCGACGACGAGAACAGCGTGCCGATGACGGCGGCGACCGCGAGGATCAGCGAGTTCATGAAGAACCGCCACATCGGCACGCCGCCGATGCCCTCCATGATCGTCGCGTAGTTCTGCAGCGTCGGCTCGAGCGGGATGAGCCCCTGGTTCTGGCCGAACTCGCTGTTGGGCTTGAACGTCGAGGCGAACAGCCACACGAGGGGGTAGATGACGACGAGGGTGATCGCGATGAGCGCGACGAACCACACGACGGTCTGCCACTTCTTGCGGGTCATCTTCTTGCGCGGGGCGGGCTTGCCCGTCGTCACGAGTGCGGTGGCGGTCATCGGTCGTCTCCCGAGTAGTGGACCCAGGACTTCTGGGTGCGGAACAGGATCACGGCGATGACGGCGACGACGATCATGACGATCCAGCCGATCGCCGACGCGTAGCCCATCTGCGAGTCCGAGAATCCGCGCTTGTAGAGGTAGAGGGTGATGAAGTTCGTCATGCCGGCGGGGCCGCCCGTGCCGTTCGAGATGATGTACGCCGAGGCGAACACTTGGAAGGCACCGACGAGCTCGAGCAGCAGGTTGAAGAACACGACGGGCGAGAGCATGGGCATCGTCACGGTCTTGAAGCGGCGCAACGCGCCCGCGCCGTCCATCTCGGCCGCCTCGTACAGCTCCTTCGGCACCTGCTTGAGACCCGCGAGGAAGATGACCATGGTCGCGCCGAACTGCCAGACGGCGAGCAGGATCATCATGGGCACGACGAGGTCGACGTTGCCGATCCAGCCGCCCAGGTTGATGCCGACCGACGACAGCGCGCTGTCGACGGGGCCGTCGGTGTTGAACATCGCGCGCCACACGATCGCGACCGAGACCGATGCGCCGATGAGGCTGGGCGCGTAGAACGCCGAGCGGAAGAACGCGGCGCCGCGGTCGCGGTAGTTGAG
>JAJUIM010000371.1 GCA_029267645.1 Microbacterium sp. | reverse complement strand
CGGCTCGCGGCAGACGCGGGCGTCGCGGAGGCCGATCGCCAGAGCGCGTACCTCGAGAGCCGCGCGCTGCTCGGCACCCCCGCCGCAGCGCCCGCCGAGCTCGCGGACGGCCTCGCGGGGATCCTCGCGCGCCTGCCCCGGACCACGCGCGTCGTCCTCGCGACGAACGCCCCCGCCGTCGGCGTCGAGCCGGCGCTCGAGGCGTGGGGCGTGCGCGAGCGGTTCGACGAGATCGTGTACGACACCGGCAAGCCCGACGGCCTCGCGCCCCTCATCCGCCGCGCCCTCGCACGCGGCCCCGTGCTGTCGGTCGGCGACATCGTCGAGAACGACCTCGCCCCCGCCGCGGCGCTCGGCGCCGACACGGCGCTCGTCGGCGCGACGGCGCGCACCGCGACGTTCCCTGCCACGATGCGAGCCGCGTCGCTCGCCGAGCTCGCGGATCCCATCGCGGCGTGGGCCCGCGCCGCCGCACAGACCCCCGCGCCGACCGGCGCGGCGACCCCCTCAGAAAGGTAGTCCCATGCGCAAGCCCCTGCTCGCGGCGGGAGCCGTCGCGGCCCTCGCCCTCGGACTCGCCGGCTGCAGCGCCGGCGACGAGGCCGCGGAGGCCGAAGCCCCCGAAACGCTCCGCATCTCGCTCGTCCCGTCCGTCGAGGGCGAGGACCTCAGCGAGGCCCTCGAACCGCTCACGGAGTACCTCTCGGAGGGCCTCGGCATGGAGGTCGAGGGCAACGTCGCGACGAACTACACCGCGACCGTCGAGGCGCTCGGCGCCGGCCAGGCCGACGTCGTCATCACCGACGCGGGCTCGCTGTACAACGCGATCGAGCAGTTCGACGCCGAGCTCATCCTGCGCGACGTGCGCTTCGGCGCCACGAGCTACGCCGCGGTCGGCTACACGAACGACCCCGACACCTACTGCGACGACGAGCCCGTCATGTCGACCTACGACGCGAGCGGCATCGAGCTGTCGTACTGCAACGGCATCGAGGCCGCGGGCGAGTCGGCGACGGGCCAGGGCCCCGCCGGCGTGGAGAAGCTCGCGGAGGCCGAGGGAGCGAAGGTCGCGCTGCAGGCCGCGACCTCGCCCGCCGGCTACCAGTACCCGCTCGTCGCGATGCGCGAGGAGGGCCTCGACACCGACGCCGACATCGAGCAGATCCCCGTCGAGGGCAACAACAACGCCGTGCTCGCGGTCGCGAACGGCGACGCCGAGATCGGCTTCGCCTACTGGGACGCCCGCACGACCGTCGCGGAGGAGGTGCCCGACATCGCCGACAAGGCCGTCGCGTTCATGTACACCGAGATGATCCCGAACGGCGGCGTCGCGGTCGCGAACACGCTGCCCGACGACCTCGTGGGCGAGCTGACGACCCTGCTCGACGACTACGCCGAGTCGTCCGACGAGGCGGCCGACGTCATGTTCGACCTCGTCGGCCTCTCCGACTGGACCGCCGAGACGGCCGAGGACGAGATCCTGCGCTACGGCGAGATCCTCGAGCAGTTCGCGGGCTGATCGGATGTCGCAGGACGCACGACGCGCCGAGGCCGGGGTCTCCCCGGCCTCGGCCGCGTGGCCGATCCGCCTCGAGCGGGCGTCGGTCACCTACCCCAACGGCACCGCGGCGCTGCGCGATGTCACGCTCGCGATCGAGCCCGGCGAGATCGTCTCGATCGTCGGGCTGTCGGGATCCGGCAAGTCGACGCTCATCCGCACGATCAACGGGCTCGTGCCCGTCACGTCGGGATCCGTCGAGGTCGGCCCGCACACCGTCTCGGGCCTTCGCGGGCGCCGCCTGCGCGAGCTGCGCGGCCACGTCGGCATGATCTTCCAGGCGTTCAACCTCGCAGAACGGGTCGACGTCTACCGCAACACGCTCGTCGGGCGCTTCGCGCGCGCGAACGCCCTGCGCTCGCTCACCGGGATCTCCACGGCAGAGGATCGCCGCATCGCGCTCGCGGCGCTCGACGCCGTCGGCATGCTCGAGAAGGTGTGGACGCGCGCGGGCAGCCTCTCGGGCGGCCAGAAGCAGCGCGTCGCGATCGCGCGCGCCCTCTCGCAGGAGCCGCGCGTCATGCTCGCCGACGAGCCCGTCGCGAGCCTCGACCCGCCCACGGCGCACGCCGTCATGGCCGAGCTCGGCCGCATCAACGCCGAGCGCGGGCTCACGGTGCTCGTGAACCTGCACCTCATGGACCTCGCGCGCCAGTACACGACCCGCATGATCGGCCTGCGCGCCGGCGAGGTCGTCTACGACGG
>JAJUIM010000118.1 GCA_029267645.1 Microbacterium sp. | reverse complement strand
GAGATCCACGAGCCCACCAGGTGGCGCGCGGCGTGGTGGTTCCTGCGCGCGATCTTCGTGCTGTGCGCCGTGCACCTGCTCGTCAACGGCCAGGTGCTCACGCAGCTGCCGGGCTTCCCTGCGCGCGAGTTCCTCGCCTACCTGTGGCGCGCGATCCGCGCCATGGCCTGGATCCTCGTGCTCGGCGTCGCGGCGCTCGCGCTCGCGCTGCCCCTCACGCTGCTCGTGCTCGTGCTGCCGTGGGCGCGCCGGCTCGCGGGCGACGCACTGGGCTGGACGAGCGATCCCGTCTCGCGCACGCGCGTCATCGACGCCGTGACCTCGCGCGTCGCCGAGGTGGCGGCCGACCGCACGATCGTGATCGGCCACTCACAGGGCGGCGCGATCGCGGCGAGCGCCGTGCGCGACCTCGATCCCGCGACGACGACGCTCGTCACGATGGGCAGCGGGCAGGCGCTCCTCGCGCCGATCCGCGCCTCGCTGCGCGTGGGCTGGGGATCCATCGCCGCGCTCGTCGGCGCGATCGTCGTCTACGTCACCGCCGTGCTGTACCTCGCGCGCACGGCGCTCGTCGCGCTCGGCACGGCGCTGTGGGGCGCGGGCGAGGCGCTGCTGCACCTCGTCGCGGCGGCGCGGGCGGCGGATCCGTCGGTCGCGGCGGCCCGCCGCGCGCTCGCGGGCGACGTGGCCGCGTCGGCGCTCGGCGCCCTCTCCCCCACCTTCGCCGTCGTGACGCTCGCGCTGTGCGTGCCCGTGATCGCCGCGACGGTCATCGTCTACGCGCGCGTCTTCGCGCCCGCGATCGCCTCGGTGCGCGACCTGTGCCGCCCCGAGGTGCCGGGCGTCGACCTCTGCGCGACGTTCGACCCCGTCTCGCATCCGCTCACGGTGCTCGGATCCCCGCGCCGCATCGCGCGCATCACGCAGTCGGCCTCCCTGCTCGACCACGTGCGCTATTTCGCCAACCGCGTCGAGGTGCTCACCGAGATCGACCGCCAGATCTCCGCGATCGGCGTCGATCGCGCGCCGGACCCCGGATCCGCCGGCGAGCGGCGCCTGGTGCGGCACCTCGTCGCCCGCCTGCGCGTCGCGCGCGGCATCGCGACGAGCGCGCTCGGCCTCGTCGCGCACCTCGTCGCGCCCGGCACCTGGATCGCGGCCGCCTGCGCCGCGGGGGCATACGCCGCGGGCACGGTCGTGAAGTCGCGCGTGTGGCGCGGGCGGCAGGGGGTGGAGTGAGGGCGTGACATCCGTCACGTCCGCGCCGTGACATCAGCCTCCTGCCGCGCGGGCCGCGGCCCGCGAGAATCGAGGCATGGACGAGACCACGCACCCTGCGGGCGACGCCGCGATCGAGCTCGCGGGCATCACGAGGCACTTCGGATCGGGCGATCGCCGCGTGCAGGCCGTGCGCGGCGTCGACCTGCGCGTCAAGCGCGGCGAGGTCGTCGCGTTGCTGGGGCCGAACGGCGCCGGCAAGACGACGACGCTCGACATGCTGCTCGGGCTGAGCGACCCCGACGGGGGCAGGCTCTCGGTGCTCGGCGGGCCGCCGCGCCGCGCCGTCGCGGCGGGCAGGCTCGCGGCCGCGCTGCAGACGGGCGGCCTCCTCGCCGACCTCACGGTCGCGGAGACGATCCGCGTCATGGCGAGCCTCTTCCGCGTCACGGCGCGCGTCGGCGAGGTCATGGAGCGCGCGGACCTCGAGCGCATCGCGCGGCGCCGCGTGAGCAAGTGCTCGGGCGGCGAGCAGCAGCGCGTGAAGTTCGCGCTCGCGATCCTGCCCGATCCCGACGTGCTCGTGCTCGACGAGCCGACGACGGGCATGGACGTCACGGCACGGCGCCGGTTCTGGGAGGTCATGCGCGAGGATGCCCGCGCGGGCCGCACGATCGTCTTCGCGACGCACTACCTCGAGGAGGCCGAGCAGTTCGCGCCGCGCACGGTGGTCATGAACCACGGCCAGGTCGTGGCCGACGGCGCGACGGCGCAGCTGCGCGCCTCCCTCGGCGCGCGCACCGTGTCGGCCGCCGTCGCGACGGGGCGCGACGAGATCCTGCGGCAGCTGCGGGCCGACGAGCGCACCTCGGCCGCCCGCGAGGAGGGCGAGCGCCTCGTCGTGCGCACGAGCGCCTCCGACGAGGCGGCCGCACTCCTGCTCTCGCGCGGCGGACACGACCTCGAGGTCACCGCGCCCACGCTCGAAGACGCCTTCACGACCCTCACGGAGGACTGACGCATGACCGCCACCGCCGCGCCCGCCCGCGCCGGGTCCGTCCTGTTCTCGGGCGAGTTCCTGCGCGTCGAGATCCTGCGGCAGCTGCGCAATCCCTACACGCTGGTCTTCACGCTGCTCATGCCCGTCGCCATGTACCTGCTGTTCGGGGCGTCGATGGGGTTCGGCGAGCAGAGCGCGGGCCACGCCAACACGGCGTTCACGATCATGGTCTCGATGGGGGCGTTCGGCGCGGCGACCGCGATGACCTCGCTGTGCTCGCTCGCCGCCTCGGAAGTCGGCCAGGGATGGGGCCGGCAGCTCGCGATGACGCCGCTGTCGATGACGGGGTACGCGCTCGTGAAGCTCGTCACGGCGCTGTGCTTCTCGGCGCTCTCGGTCGCCGCCGTGTTCGCCGCGGGCGCCCTGACGATCGCGGAGGCCGACAGCCTCTGGCGCTGGGCGGCGTGCGCCGCGATCATCCTGCTCGGCGGGCTCGTCTACGGCCTCTACGGACTGGGCGTGGGTCTGTCGTTCAACTCCGACTCGGCCGCCGCGCTCGCGTCGATCACGATCACGTTCTTCGGCTTCCTCGGCAACGTGTTCATGCCGCTCACGGGCGGCATGCTCGACTTCGCCCGCTTCACGCCCCTCTACGGCTACGTCGCGCTCGTGCGCTGGCCCGTCATGGAGGGCTCGCTCATGGGCGGCGGGTCGGATCCCCTCTGGGCCGTCGCGCTCAGCGTCGCGGCGTGGACGGCCGTGTTCGTCGTGCTCGTGCGGATCGGGATCCTGCGCTCCCGGCGCCGTCGATAGAGTCATCGCATGACCGGGACGGAGGGGAAGGGTCGGGCCGCGCCGGCCCCGTCTTCCGGCGACCCGTGGCAGCGCTACGGCTGGCTCATGGCGATCGTCTGGATGGTCTTCCTCCTCTTCCCCGTGCAGGCGGTCGCGGCCTCGGCGGCGCCCGTGCCCGCGCGCGGACTCGCGTGGGTCGCGATTGCGGGCTTCGCGGGCACGTACGTCGTGGGGTTCGTCATCGGCATGCGCGCGGGCTGGCGCCGTCCGACGCCCGCCGTCTGGGCGTGCTTCGCGCTCGCTGCGGCCTGCGCCGCGCTGACCGTCCCCGCGATCGGGTGGGAGGCGACGAGCTTCCTCCCGTTCCTCATGGCCTACGCCTCGTACGGGCTCGGCAGCACGACACAGTGGATCGCCAACATCGCGGGCATCGCGCTGGTCATGGCGTACGTGGGCGTCTCGAGCGCGCTCGACGCCCCGACGCCGTGGCCGCTGCTCGGGGTCATCGTCATGCTCGCGGCCGTCAACACGATCACCACCTGGCTCATCGACCGGTCGGTCGCGACCGACGACCTGCGCGTCGAGCTCGCGACGAGTGAGGAGCGCGAGGCCGTCGCGCGCGACGTGCACGATCTGCTCGGCCACTCCCTCACGGTCGTGAAGCTGAAGGCCGAGCTCGCGGGCCGGCTCGTCGAGGCGGATCCTGCCCGCGCGCGGGCCGAGCTCGACGAGATCGTGCGCCTCACGTCCGAGGCGATCGGCGGGATCCGCGCGACCGTCACGGGGCTGCGCTCAAACGGCCTCGCGACGCAGCTGACCGCGAGCGCGGCCGCGCTCGACTCCGCGGGCATCGCGGTCGAGGTGGCGGGTCGCCCCGAGGCGCTGTCGCCCGCGCAGTCGCTGCCGGCCGGGTGGATCCTCCGCGAGGCGACGACCAACGTGCTGCGGCACGCGTGCGCCTCGCGCGTGCGGATCGTGCTCGAGCCGGGCACGGTCGTCATCGAGGACGACGGGGCGGGGATCCGCGGCCGGCCCGGCAACGGCATGCGCGGCATGGCGGAGCGGGCGTCCGCAGCGGGGGCGACGCTCCGCGTCGAGGCGCGCGAGTCCGCCGGGACGAGGGTGAGGGTGACATGGTGACCGCCGCAGAGACGCCGATCCGGCTCCTGCTCGTCGACGACCAGGCGCTCATCCGCGGCGCGATGGGCGCCCTGCTCGACCTCGAGCCCGACCTCGAGGTCGCGGGCGACGCGGGTGACGCCGAACAGGCCGCGTCGGAGGCCGCCCGCCTGCGGCCCGACGTGTGCCTCATGGACATCCAGCTGCCGGGCGCAGACGGCATCGAGGCGACGACCGCCGTGCGCCGCGCGAGTCCCGAGACGCGCGTGCTCATCGTCACGACCTTCGCGCGCCCCGGCTACCTGCACGCCGCGCTCGCCGCGGGCGCCTCGGGCTTCATCGTGAAGGACGCCCCGGCCGACCAGCTCGCCGACGCCGTGCGCCGCGTGCACGCGGGCCTGCGCGTCGTCGACCCCGCGCTCGCGGAGGCGTCGCTGTTCGAGGGCGCGAGCCCGCTCACGGAGCGCGAGCGGCAGATCCTGCGCCTCTCGGCCGACGGCCGGCCGATCGCGCAGATCGCGGGCGAGGTCTTCCTCTCGCCCGGCACCGTGCGCAACCACCTCTCGTCGGCGATCGGCAAGCTCGGCGCCGACAACCGCGCGCAGGCCGCCCAGATCGCCCGCGACAAGGGGTGGATCTGAGGGGTCGCCGTGCCGCGGCCGCTCCCGGATCACTCGCCCTCGGGGCCAACTAGACTGATCCCATCCCGCCCCGCCTGACTCCTGGAGCACCCGCGTGACCACCGAACACGTCGCCGACACCGTCGAGCACGCCGCCGCCACTCCCGAGCGCGAGCAGCCGTATGCGGCTCTCGGGCTGAAGGACGAGGAGTACGCGCAGATCCGCGAGATCCTCGGGCGCCGCCCCACCTCGGGCGAGCTCGCCATGTACTCGGTCATGTGGTCGGAGCACTGCTCGTACAAGTCGAGCAAGAAGTACCTGCGCCGCTTCGGCGAGAAGGTCACCGACGAGATGAAGGAACGGCTCATGGTCGGCATGGGCCAGAACGCCGGCGTCGTCGACGTGGGCGAGGGCTGGGCCGTCACGTTCAAGGTCGAGAGCCACAACCACCCGTCGTACATCGAGCCGTTCCAGGGCGCGGCGACGGGCGTCGGCGGCATCGTCCGCGACATCATCTCGATGGGCGCTCGCCCCGTCGCGGTCATGGACCAGCTGCGCTTCGGCGCGATCGACGACCCCGACACGGCCCGCGTCGTGCACGGCGTCGTCTCGGGCATCTCCTCCTACGGCAACTGCCTCGGCCTGCCGAACATCGGCGGCGAGACGGTCTTCGACTCGGTCTACCAGGCCAACCCCCTCGTGAACGCGCTCGCGGTCGGCGTCATGCGCCACGAGGACATCCGCCTCGCGAACGCGACGGGCGCGGGCAACAAGGTCGTCCTCTTCGGCGCGCGCACGGGCGGCGACGGCATCGGCGGCGCGTCGATCCTCGCCTCCGACTCGTTCAGCGACGGCGGCCCGACCAAGCGCCCCGCCGTGCAGGTGGGCGACCCCTTCGCCGAGAAGGTGCTCATCGAGTGCTGCCTCGAGCTCTACTCGGGCGAGCTCGTCGAGGCGATCCAGGACCTCGGCGCCGCCGGCATCTCCTGCGCGACGAGCGAGCTCGCCGCGAACGGCGGATCCGGCATGAACGTCGAGCTCACGAACGTCCTGCTGCGCGACCCCTCGCTCACGCCCGAAGAGATCCTCATGAGCGAGTCGCAGGAGCGCATGATGGCCATCGTGCGCCCCGAGAAGCTCGACGCCTTCATGGCCGTCGTGAACAAGTGGGACGTCGAGACGAGCGTGCTCGGCGAGGTCACGGGCGACGGCCGCCTCGTCATCACGTGGGACGGCGAGACGATCGTCGACGTGGACCCCTCGACCGTCGCGGTCGACGGCCCCGTCTACGACCGCCCGGTCGCCTACCCCACCTGGATCGACGCCCTGCAGGCCGACAGCGCCCGCCTGCTGCCGCGCGTGACGAAGCCCGCCGAGGTCGCCTCGGAGTTCGAGGCGCTCGTGAAGAGCCCCAACCTCGCCGACACGAGCTGGATCACGAACCAGTACGACTACTACGTGCTCGGCAACACGGCGCTGTCGTTCCCCGACGACGCCGGCATGATCCGCGTCGACGAGGAGTCGGGCCTCGGCTTCTCGATCGCGACCGACGCG
>JAJUIM010000066.1 GCA_029267645.1 Microbacterium sp. | reverse complement strand
CGCCGCGCGGGCCGATGCCGCATCGCCCGGCCCGACGCCGCCGATCGCGACGCACGGCAGGTCGCCCGCGGCGCCGACGACGCGGGCGACGCCCTCCCAGCCGAGCGGATCCGGGTGATCGGGCTTCGTCGGCGTCGCTCGCACCGCGCCCACGCCGAGATAGTCGACCGTTCCCGCGGGGAGGCCGCGCACGGCCTCGAGCTCGTCGGGCGTGCCGGCGCTCAGGCCCACGATCGCGTCCGGGCCGACGAGCGCGCGCACCGCGGCGACCGGCAGGTCGCTCTGGCCGACGTGCACGCCGTCGACGGCCGCGCCCGCCGCGCGGGCAGCGAGGAACACGTCGACCCTGTCGTCGACGACGAGCGCCGCGCGCGATCCGATCGCCTCGGCGCAGGCGACGAGGACGTCGAGCAGGCGCGCGGTCGGGACGTCCTTGCCGCGGATCTGCACGATCGTCGCGCCGCCGTCGACCGCGCGGCGCACGACGTCGACGGGGTCACGGTCGCCGATCGTCGCGAGGTCGGCGACGAGGTAGGTCGAGAGGTCGAACGCGCGGGTCATGCCTGCTCCCCCGCCCCGCGAGACGCGAGCTCGTCTGGCGCGACGCCCGCGAGCGCGTCGAGGAACGCCGCTGCGAACGTGCCGGGGCCCGCGGCGAGCGCGGCCGCGCGTTCCGAGGCCGCCGCGTAGAGCGCGTGCGCCGCGACGGCGCCGGTCGTCGGATCCGACACGGCGACGCACGCCGCGACGATCGCGCCGAGCGAGCAGCCGCCGCCCGTGACGCGCGTGAGGTACGCGCTGCCGCCCGGCACGCGCACCTCGCCCGACGTCGACACGATGAGGTCGACGGGCCCCGAGATCGCGACGACCGCGCCCGTCGTCGACGTGAGCTCGAGCGCCGCGTCGCGCGCGGCCTCGACCCCGTCGGTCGACTCGACGCCGCGCCCGCCCGCGCCCAGGCCGGCAAGCGCGCGGACCTCCGACGCGTTGCCGCGGATCACGGCGGGCCGCGAGCCGAGCAGCTCGCGCGCGAAGCCCGTGCGCAGCGTGAGCGCGCCGACGCCGACGGGATCGAGGATCCACGGCGTCTCCGCGGCCCGCGCGGCCGCGACGGCCTCGACGATCGCCTCGCGCTGCTCGGTCGTCGGCGTGCCGAGGTTGATGAGCAGCGCGTCGGCCGCCCCCGCGAGCTCGCCGGCCTCGCCCGGCACGTCGGCCATGACGGGCGCCGCGCCCGCCGCCAGCAGGGCGTTCGCGGTGAAGTTCGTCACCACGGCATTCGTGATGCACTGCACGAGGGGGCTCCCCTCGCGCAGCGCCTGAAGTGTCTGCGCGCTCTCTCGCGCGCCGGCATGCGTCAGCATCGACATCCCTCCGCTCGTCTCAACGAGATCAGGTTCGACGGGTCTGTTCTCAGTCCCCCGGTGGGGACACCCCGTGTCTTTCGAGAGCGAGCGTAGCGCAAACGGAGCGCGGAGCGGCGATCGGTAGGCTCCCCGTGTGACCTCCGCGACAGATGAGCCGATCCGCGTCGCCGTCTCGACCGTCATCTTCTCGGTGCGGTCGCGCGACGACCGCGACGTGCTGATGA
Source organism: Microbacterium sp. (assembly GCA_029267645.1). GTDB lineage: Bacteria > Actinomycetota > Actinomycetes > Actinomycetales > Microbacteriaceae > Microbacterium. The sequence goes on along the minus strand of JAJUIM010000066.1, from coordinate 7,171 downwards.
TCCCCCTCGTGCGGCGCACGCGCGATCCGCACGACGGGATGTGGGCGCTGCCGGGCGGCTGGCTGCGGAGCGTCGAGGGGCTCGACGACGCGGCGCGCCGCACGCTCGCCGAGACGACGGGCCTCGCGCCGAACTGGCTCGAGCAGCTCTACTCGTTCGGCGACACCGACCGCTCGCCGACGCGCGTCGTCTCGGTCGTGTACTGGGCCCTGCTGCGCAGCGACCTCGTCGAGGCGCAGCGCGCGGGCGCCGATGCACCCGAGAACGTCGAGTGGCACGACGTCGACGCGCTGCCGCCGCTCGCCTTCGACCACAACCGCATCGTCGACTACGCGGTGTGGCGGCTGCGCAACAAGGCCGGCTACAGCCGCATCGCCGCAGCGCTCCTGCCCGACGAGTTCACGCTCGCCGAGCTGCGCGGCGTGTACGAGACCGTGCTCGGCCGCCGCCTGGATCCGTCGAACTTCCGCCGTCTGCTCGAGGGATCCGAGGCGCTCGTGCCGACCGAGGAGTTCCGCAGCGGACCGCACCGCCCCGCGCGCATCTTCCGCTACAACGCCGACGTCGACCTCGCCGACCTCGGCCCGCTCGCGCGCGACTAGCGGCCAGGCTCCTCCCCCGGCTGGGGGCCGAGCGCGGCCTGCAGCTGCTCGGCCGCGAGCCGCGCGTACAGGCCGCCGCGCGCCACGAGCTCGTCGTGCGAACCCGACTCGACGATGCGCCCGTCCTCGATCACGTGGATCACGTCGGCGTCGATGACGGTCGACAGGCGGTGGGCGATCGTCACGGTCGTGCGGCCGTGCGCCGCCGAGTCGATCGCCTCCTGCACGACGCGCTCGCTCACGGTGTCGAGCGCGCTCGTCGCCTCGTCGAGCAGCAGCACGGGCGGATCCTTGAGCAGCACGCGCGCGATCGCGATCCGCTGCTTCTCGCCGCCGGAGAGTCGGTAGCCGCGCTCGCCGACGACCGTGTCGTAGCCCTGATCGAAGCTCGCGATCTTGTCGTGGATGTTCGCGCGGCGGCAGGCGCGCTCGATCTCCTCGTCGGTCGCGTCTGGCTTGGCGTAGCGCAGGTTGTCGCGGATCGTCGCGTGGAAGAGGTAGGTCTCCTGGCTCACGATGCCGACGTGGTCGATGATCGAGCTCGCGTCGAGGTCGCGCACGTCGGCGCCCGAGAAGAGCACCTGCCCGCTCGAGGCCTCGTACATGCGCGGCGTGAGGTACAGCACGGTCGTCTTGCCCGCGCCGCTCGGCCCCACGAACGCGACGTGCTGGCCGGGCTCCGCCGCGAACGAGACGCCGTCGAGCGTCGGCGCCGTGTCGTCCGCCGCGTCGGGATAGCGGAAGGTCACGTCGCGGAACTCGATGCGCCCGAGCGGTCCCGGCGCGTCCTCGACGCTGAGCGCGCCCGGGCGGTTCGCGATCGCGGGTCGCAGGTCGAGGTACTCGAAGATGCGCGCGAACAGCGCGGCCGAGGTCTGCACCTCGAGGGCGACGCGCATGAGGCTCACGAGCGGCATCGTGAGCCGCGCCTGCACGGTCGTGAACGCGACGATCGCGCCGGCCGTGATGGATCCGACGTCGCCCGCGATGAGGAAGCCGGCCGCGAGGTAGATGACGGCGGGCACCGACGACATGAGCACGCTGACGACCGCGAAGAAGCCCTGGCCGCTCATCGTCTGGCGCACCTGCAGGCGGATCTGGTTCGCGTTCTCCTCGGCGTAGCGCTCCGACTCGGCCCGCTGCCGGTTGAACGACTTCGACAGCAGGATCCCCGACACGCTCAGCGTCTCCTGCGTGATCGCCGTCAGCTCCGACAGCGACTGCTGCGTCTCCGAGGCGATGCGGGCGCGCACCTGGCCGACGCGCCGCTGCACGACGATGAGGGGCGGCATGATGACGAGCGCGATGAGCGTCAGCCGCCAGTCGATGAGCGCCATCGCGACGACCGAGGCGATGACCGTGACCGTGTTGCCGAGGATGCTCGTGACGGTGCTCGTGAGCACGCCCGAGACGCCGCCGACGTCGTTCTGCAGGCGCGACTGGATCACGCCCGTCTTCGTGCGCGTGAAGAAGCCGAGCTCCATCGACTGCAGGTGGTCGAACATGCGGATGCGCAGGTCGCCCGTCACGCGGTTGCCGACGCTCGACGTCAGCCAGGTCTGCACGATCTGCACGAGCGCTGCCGCGACGTACAGCGCGATCATGAGGACGACGAGGCCCGCGAGCAGGCCGAGCTGCACGCCGCCCGACGCGGGGAAGAGCGCCTCGTCGAAGACGCGCTGGATCACGAGCGGCGGAACGACGCCGAGGCCAGCGCCCACGACGACGAGCAGTGCCGTGAGCGCGATCCGCCCGCGATACGGCGCGAACAGCCGCACGACGCGCCGCCCGAGGTCGGGCACGCGCGGCGCCTCGGCGTTCCGTCGCCGCTGCGCGGCCTCGTCGATCGGGCGCGCTCCGCGCCCCGCGCCCATCGGTCGTCCCATGCTCACTCCACGAGCATAGGTTCGCCGCGGGGCCGTCGGATTGTGACGAACGGGTGAATTCCCGGTCTGCGCGGGAATGCGCAGCACCGCCCCGCCGTTAAGCTGGAACGTCCGCTCGCTAGGGATTCTGCGCCTCCCTGGCCCGGAGCGGTCAATCTTCACCGAGATGGAGCGTTTCTTGACGACCACCGATACAGGAAGCGTGCGCGCCCCGCACACGCACGCCGTGCCGACGATCGACCCTCGAGGCATGCGGGTGATCTGGCTTCTCCTCGTCGCGGCATTCGTCGCGATCCTCAACGAGACCACGATGTCGATCGCCATTCCCCACCTCCAGGAGGACCTGGGGATTCCTCCCGAGCAGAGCCAGTGGTTCACGAGCGGGTTCATGCTCACGATGGCCGTCGTCATCCCGACGACCGGCTTCCTCATCCAGCGCTTCACGACCCGCCAGGTCTTCCTCGCCGCGATGACGGCGTTCTCCGTCGGCACGGCGGTCGCGCTCGTCGCGCCCGGCTTCACGCTGCTCCTCGTGGGCCGCATCGTGCAGGCCGCCGGAACCGGCATCATGATGCCGCTGCTCATGACGACCATCATGAACGTCGTGCCGTCGCGGTCCCGCGGCCGCTTCATGGGCCGCGTCGGCCTCGTCATCTCGTTCGGTCCCGCGATCGGCCCGACGCTGTCGGGCATGATCCTCGAGATCGCGTCGTGGCGCTGGCTGTTCGGCATCATCCTGCCGATCGCGATCGTCGCGCTCGTGCTCGGCGCGATCTGGATGACGAACCTCGGCGAGACGAGCCACGCGCCCGTCGACGTCGCCTCGATCGTCGCCTCGGCGCTCGGCTTCGGCGGCCTCGTGTACGGCCTCAGCCAGCTCGGCAGCCACGACGGCACGAGCGGCGGCATGAGCCCCGCAGCGATCGTCGCCCTCGCGGTCGGCGTCGTGTTCCTCGCGCTGTTCGTCTGGCGGCAGATCGCCCTGCAGAAGCAGGATCGCCCGCTGCTCGACCTGCGCGTGTTCCGCTCGCGCAACTTCGTCATGGGCATCATCACGATGACGGTCGTCGCGTTCTCGATGTTCGGCACCTTCGGCCTGCTGCCGCAGTACCTGCAGAACGTCGCGCGCCTCGACTCGATGATGTCGGGCCTCGTGCTGCTGCCGGGCGCCGTGCTCATGGGCGTGCTCGGCCCCGTCATGGGCCGCATCTACGACGCGCGCGGCCCGAAGACGCTGCTCTTGCCCGGCTCGATCCTCATCGCCGCCTCGCTGTTCTTCTACTCGATGGTGAACGCCGAGACCGAGGCCTGGACGATCGTGATCGTGCAGATCGTGATGTCGCTCGGCCTCGCGAGCGCCATGACCCCGCTCATGTCGGCGTCGCTCGGCTCGCTCGAGCGCCGCTACTACTCGCACGGCTCGGCCATGCTCAACACGGTGCAGCAGGTGGCCGGCGCCGCCGCGACCGCGCTGCTCATCGCGATCTACTCGTCGCTCATGTCGAGCGGCATGGCCGACGGCCTCGACATGGCGCACGCGGGCGCCCAGGGCACGCACGTCGCGTTCCTCGTCGCCGCGATCGTCGCGCTCGTGCCGATCGTGCTGGCGTTCTTCATCACCAAGCCCGCGGAGGACGACGAGGAGCCCGCTCCCGTCGCGCACCACTGACGCGGATCCCGCGGAAGGAGCCGTCGCCCGAATGGGCGGCGGCTCCTTCCGCTACGCGCGGGAGGGATCCAGCGCCATGCGCGTGCGGAACTCGCGGCGCTCGCCCGCGAAGGGATCCGCGAACGCGAGGCGCTCGGCGAGCAGCTGCAGCGTGTGCGTGAAGTCGTACGGATCGGGATCGACGTCGACCGGGTACACGGGGTCGCCGAGCAGCGGCATGCCGAGGCCGTTCATGTGCACGCGCAGCTGATGCGTCTTGCCCGTGTGGGGCGTCAGCTCGAATTCGCCTGCCGCCCGCCCCGCGTGGACGAACGTGCGCAGCAGCCGGATCGTCGTGTGCGCGTTGGGCTCCCCCTCGACCTCGCGCACGGGCCGCTCGCCGTCGATCTTGCGCAGGCGCGAGCGCCTGTCGCGGGGCTCGCCGGTCTCGAGCCCGAGCGGCAGCGGGTCGCCCTCGGACCATCCCTCCGGCAGCCACGCGAGCGCCCGGTACTGCTTCTCGATGCCGCGCCGCTGGAACAGCACCTGGTACGCACCGCGCGTGGCGGGCCTGCGCGAGAGGGCGAGCAGCCCGCCCGTCACGCGGTCGAGCCGGTGAATCGCGACGAGGTCGTCCTCGCCGCGCTCGACGCGCAGGCGCGTGACGACGCACTCGCGCACGAAGACGCCGTTGGGCGTCGAGGCGAGGAAGTGCGGCTTGTCGACGACGAGCAGGTCGTCGTCCTCGTGGACGACGCGGATCTCGAACGGCACGCGATCCTCGTACGGGATCGGCTTGTGGAAGAAGTAGAAGCCGCCGGGGCGCACGGGGTCGTCGAGCGCGACGCGCGAGCCGTCCTGACCCGTGAGCTCGCCCGGCCCCGTGAAGTACTCGGGCACGAGGGGCGCATCGCCGAACGCCTGCTCGCGCCCCAGCGTCGTCGGGATGATGACGTCGGCGAGCCAGGCGCGGATCGTCGCCGGCACGGGCTGATCGCGGGCGGCGTGCGTCTGGGTTCCGCCGGGCGCACGCAGGCGCGCGGCCGTGATCCCGTCACGGGGCGGGAGGATCCTCTTGCCGAAGCGCGCCACGAGGTGCGAGCGTAGCGCGGCCCGCTGGGGCGGCGCCGTCAGCGACCGACGGCGTACCCCTGCGCGCCGCGCGGGTTCGCGGCCGCGCCGAGCAGGCCCGTCCCTGGATCCCGCGTCACGGCCGAGAGGCGGCCGAGCGCCCAGTCCCCCGCCCGGGTCACGACGTGCCCGCGGCGCTCGAGGCCCGCGATGACCTCGTCGCCCAGCCGATCCTCGACGACGGCGCCGCCCGGAGTGCCCGTGCGCGGCCAGAAGGATCCAGGCATCGACGTCGTGTGGAAGGCGGGCGCGTCGATCGCCTGCTGCGGCGTGTAGCCGCCCACGAGCACGCGCAGGAGGAACAGCAGCTGCCACTGATCCTGCTGGTCGCCACCCGGCGAGCCGAGCGCCATGACGGGCGCGCCCCCGTCGAGCACGAGCGTGGGCGTGAGGGTCGTGCGCGGCCGCCTGCCCGGGCGCAGCCGCGACGGCGACGCCTCGTCGAGCCACGTCATCTGCAGGCGCGTGCCGAGGCAGAAGCCGAGCTCGGGGATCTCGGGCGACGACTGCAGCCACCCGCCCGACGGCGTCGCCGAGACGATGTTGCCCCACCTGTCGACGACGTCGATGTGGCACGTGTCGCCGCGCGTGCGGCCGTCGGCATCGGTCTCGAGCTCGGCGTTCGGCACGGTCGGCTCGCCCGCGCTCGCGTCGGCGGCTCGCTGCGCGCGGAGCACGGGCGCGGGCGGCGCGGCATGTCCCGGCACGGATCCCGGCCGCACCTCGTACGATGCGCGCTCCCCGATGAGCACGCGGCGCTGCGCGCCGTACTCGGGCGAGAGCAGGTGCGCGAGCACCTCCGGATCCACGTCCTCGCCGTACCAGGCGTCGCGGTCGGCGAGCGCGAGCTTGAGCGCCTCGAGGATCGTGTGCGCGCCGACCTCGGTCTGCGGGTCGAGCGACGCGTCGTCGAACCCCTCGAGGATCCGCAGCGCCTGCAGCAGCACGGGCCCCTGGCCCCACGGCCCCGTCTTCGCGATCGTGCGGCCGCGGAACTCGATCGTCGTCGCTTCCTCGTACGACGCCGCGAAGCCGCGCACGTCGTCGGCCGTCAGCACGCCCGCGTGGTCGGCGCCGTCGGCGTGCCGGTGCGGCCGCGCGACGAACGACTCGACCGCGGATCCGACCCGCTCGCGCCACCGCTCGCGGGCGGCGTCGATCGCGCGCTCGCGCGGGAGGCCCTCGCCGGCCGCGACGAGCTCGCGCAGCAGCGCGCCGTACGACTCGGCGCGGATGATCTCGCCCTCGCGCGGCGCGCGGCCGCCCGGCATCCACCGCGCCGCGGACGTGGGCCAGTGCTCGCGGAACAGGTCGGCGACGCCCTCGATCGTCGTCACCACCCGCCCGAGCACGGGGTGCCCACCGACGGCGTAGTCGATCGCGTACGCGAGCACGTCGGCCGGCGTCCACGTGCCGTGGTCGCGGAGCAGGAGGAGCCACGCGTCGACGGCGCCCGGCACGGCGGCCGCGAGGGCGCCGGACCCGGGCACGAGGTCGAGGCCCTCGGCGCGGAACCGCTCGATCGTCGCGGCCGCCGGCGCGGGCCCCTGGCCCATGAGGACCGTCGCCTCGCTCGCCCCGGCGGGCGCGAAGACCGCGGTCATGTCGCCGCCCGGGCCGTTGAGGTGCGGCTCGACGACGTGCAGCACGAACGCCCCCGCGACCGCCGCGTCGAACGCGTTGCCGCCGCGCTCGAGCACCGCCTGCGCCGACGCGCTCGCGAGCCAGTGCGTCGAGGCCGCCATGCCGTGCCGCCCCGCGAGGTCGGGGCGAGTCAGGTGTGCGGGCGGCGGCGTGAAGGAGCGCGTCATGGCGAAGAGGTCCCGGTCCTGTTCGGGCGCCGCGGTCGCCGCGGCGCGATCGGTCGTCGCCTCCACGCTATCGGGTTGCGCGCGGCGCGCCGT
>JAJUIM010000156.1 GCA_029267645.1 Microbacterium sp. | reverse complement strand
TTCCCGCACTCGGTCGCGCCGCTCGAGCAGATCGACGCGGGCTACGCGCCGCTCTCGCTGTCGTACAACCGCATCTACAACCAGCCCGACGGCCCGTGGCTCGAGATGTTCCGCCGCGCCGTGTTCTCGGGCGAGATCGACGAGGCGATGTCGGCCGCGCAGCCGCGGTACGACCAGCTCCTCAGGCAGGGGGACGCATGAGCGCGGCGACCCGCAGGGGCGGATCCCTCACCCACCCGGCGCGCACCGGCGTCGCGCTCGTGCTGCCCGCGATCGCATTCGTCGTCGTGTTCGTCTTCGTGCCGCTCGTCGCGGCCGTCGGCATCTCGTTCACGAACCTGCCGCTCATCGGGCCGTGGGAGTTCGTCGGCCTCGACAACTACCTGCTGGCGTTCACGGATCCCGTCTTCGGCCGGTCGATCCTCTACACGCTCGTCTACACGCTCATCGTGACGTTCCCCATTCTCGCGCTCGGCTATGCGCTCGCGGTCGTCGTGCGCTCGAACCGGCGCGGATCCACGCTGCTGCGCACGATCTTCTTCCTGCCGTACGTCATCGGGCTCACGACGATCAGCTTCATCGCGCTGCTCGAGGCGCAGCCCGACAGCGGCGCGATCAACGTCGTGCTCGCGTGGCTCGGGATCACCGACGGCTCGACGGCGTGGCTCGTCAACGGGCCGCTCGCGACGGGCCTCACGTGCGCGCTCGTGATCTGGGGCGTCTCTGGGCTCACGATGGTGCTGCTCATGTCGGCGATGCAGGGCGTGCCGCGCGAGGTGTACGAGTCGGCCGAGCTCGACGGGGCGTCGTGGTGGAAGACCGAGTGGAACGTGACGATCCCCATGATCCGCCGCGCGATCGCGATGAGCGTCATCATCTCGGTGATCGGGTCGTTCCTCGCCTTCACGCAGTTCTTCATCCTCACGCAGGGCGGGCCCGGATCCGAGACGACGACCGTCGTCATGGCCGTGTTCCGCCGCGCGTTCATCGACCTGCAGCTCGGCTCGGCCACGGCCATGTCGCTCCTCCTCGTGCTGCTCACGGGGCTCGTGACGGCCGTGCAGATGCTCATGCTCCGCGAGAAAGACTGAGGCCGCCATGACGCTTCACGCCCCCGCCCGGGACGACACGCGCACGATCGTCACGCGAGGCGCGCGCAGGCGATCGCACCGCAGCGCGCGGGCCGACCGCGCGACGCGCGAGACGCCCGTCAAGCGGATCCTGTACGTCACGGCGGGCGTCATCGCCTCGCTCGTGTTCCTCGTGCCGCTGCTGCTCGCGGTCGTGCGGGCGCTGCAGCCGCACGCGGTCGTGACCTCGGCGCCCGACCCGGCCACGTTCTTCCAGTGGACGACCGAGAACTTCGCGCAGCTCGCGTCGCAGAGCGGGCTCGGCCGGTCGGTCGGCAACAGCCTCATCGTGTCGCTCTCGACCGCCGTGCTCACGGCGTTCGTCGCGACGCTCGCGGGCTACGGCTTCGCGAAGTTCCGCTCGCGGTGGCTGCCGTGGCTGTTCGGGCTCGTCCTCGTGACGATGATGATCCCGTTCCAGGCGATCCTCACGCCGCTGTACATCGAGATGAACGCGCTCGGGCTCACCGACTCGCTGCTGGGGCTCGTGCTGTTCTACACGACCGTGAATCTGCCCTTCTGCGTCTTCGTCATGCGCAACGCGTTCGAGGCGATCCCCGACGAGCTCGAGCAGGCGGCGCTCATCGACGGCGCGACGACGCCGCGCATGCTCGCGAGCGTGCTGCGCCCGCTCATCATGCCCGGCGTCGCCACGAGCGCCCTCTACGCGTTCCTCGCGTCGTGGACCGAGTTCCTCGGCGCCCTCACCTTCCTCACCGACCAGGACCTCTACACGCTGCCGGTGGCGATGGTGAACATGCAGCAGGGGTCGTACGGCCAGATCAACTTCGGCCTCATCGCCGCGGGCGCCGTCGTCGCGATGATCCCGTGCGTCATCCTCTACATCTCGCTGCAGCGCTTCTACGTCGCGGGCCTCGCGAGCGGGTCCATCAAGGGCTGACGGCGATCACGGCACGTGGCGCTCGTCGGGGCCGACGTACGCCGAGAGGGGGCGGATCAGCGCGTTCGACGCCTGCTGCTCCATGATGTGCGCCGTCCATCCCGTGACTCGCGCCGCGACGAACAGCGGCGTGAACGTGAGGGTGTCGAAGCCGATGAGGTTGTAGACGGGGCCCGACGGGTAGTCGAGGTTGGGGTGGATGCCCTTGCGCTCGACGAACTCGCGCTCGAGCGCCTCGTACAGGTCGAGCACGTCGCGGCGGTCATAGTGCGCCACGAGCGCCTCGAGCGCCGCCTTCATGGTGGGCACGCGCGAGTCGCCGTTCTTGTACACGCGGTGCCCGAAGCCCATGATCTTGCGCTTCTCGGCGAGGGCGCGGTCGAGCCAGTCGGTGACGGCGTCGGCGGATCCGATCTCGTCGAAGATGTGCAGCACGGCCTCGTTCGCGCCGCCGTGCAGCGGGCCCTTCAGCGCGCCGACGGCGCCCACGACGGCCGAGTACAGGTCGCTCAGCGTCGAGGCGATGACGCGCGCCGTGAACGTCGAGGCGTTGAACGAGTGCTCGGCGTACAGGATCATCGACTGGTTGAACGCGTCGACGACGACGGGATCCTGCTCCTCGCCGAACGTCATCCAGAGGAAGTTCGCGGCGTAGTCGAGGTCGTCGCGCGGCTCCACGAGATCCTGGCCGCGGCGCCGCCGCTGGCCGTAGGCGACGATCGCGGGGAGGGCCGCGAACAGGCGCACGCTGCGCGCGAGGTTCTCCTCAGGGGATCCCGACGCGTCGAGCACGGATCCGGATCCCGCCTCGTCCATCGCGCCGATGAGGCTGAGCGCCGAGCGCACCTCGTCCATGGGGTGGGCGCTCGTGGGGTGCAGGTCGATCGCGGCCCGCACCTCGGGCGCGAGGGCGCGGTGCCTGCGCTCCTCGGCGCGCAGCTCGGCGAGCTCGTCCCACGCGGGCAGCGCGCCGTGCCACAGGAGGTACGCGACGGCCTCGAAGGGCTGCGTCGCCGCGAGCTCCTGCACGGGGTAGCCGCGGTACAGCAGGCTGTTCGTATCGGGGTTGACCTTGCTGATCGCCGTCTCGTCGACGACGACGCCCGCCAGGCCCTTCCTGATGTCCTCGCTCATGCTCACTCCCTCGTGATCTCGAAGTTGAAGATGCCGGAATCGAACCGGTTATAGGCCTCGTAGTCGACGAGGTCGTACAGCTCGGCGCGGTGCTGCATGGCGCCCAGCTGGCTCGTGAGGCTGCCCTCGTCGTTCAGCGTGTCGAGCGCGCGCTCGGCCGCGCCCATCGCCATGCGCAGCAGCGACACGGGCCAGATGACCATGCGCACGCCCGCCTCGCGCAGCGCGTCGACCGTGAACAGCTCGCTCTTGCCGAACTCCGTCATGTTCGCGAGCACGGGCACGTCGAGCGCCTCGGCGACGGCGCGGAACTCGTCGAGGTCGCGCATCGCCTCAGGGAAGATCGCGTCGGCCCCCGCCTCCACGAGCTTGCGCGCGCGCTCGATCGCGGCGTCGAGCCCCGCCACGGCGCGGATGTCGGTGCGCGCCATGATGAGGAAGTTCGGATCGCGGCGCGCGTCGGCCGCGGCGCGGATCCGCTGCAGCGCGGTCGGCTCGTCGACGACCTCCTTGCCGTCGAGATGGCCGCACCGCTTGGGGTTGACCTGGTCCTCGATGTGGCAGCCCGCGAGCCCCGCGTCCTCGAGCGTCTGGATCGTGCGGGCGACGTTCATCGCCTCGCCGAAGCCCGTGTCGGCGTCGATGATGGCGGGCAGATCCGTCACGCGCGCGATCTGCTGGCCGCGCGCGGCGACCTCGGTCAGCGTCGTGAGGCCGATGTCCGGCAGGCCGAGGTCGGCCGACAGCACGGCGCCCGAGATGTAGACGCCGTCGAAACCCTTGCGCTCGATGAGCCGGGCCGAGAGCGGGTTGAACGCGCCGGGGAACCGCAGCAGCTCGCCCGATTCCAGTCGCTCGCGGAACAGCCGGCGCTTCTCGTGCGCGGGCGTCTGGGCGTACAGCATCAGAACAGTCCTCGCGGGCTCGGGGCGGCGTCGACGACGCCGGGGTTCGCGACGATCGACAGCTCGCCGACCTCGACGGGGGTCAGCTCAGGCAGCCGCGCGGCGAGCGCGAGGAAGCGCTCGATCTCGTCGGGCGACAGCACGGGCTCGGCGAGCAGGCGGAACTTGCGCTCGTAGTCGGCGCGCGCGAAGGGGCGGGCGCCGAGCGGGTGCGCGTCGGCGACGGCGATCTCGGCCGTGACGGCGGATCCGTCGGCCAGCACGATCTCGGCGCGGCCGCCGAACGCCTTCTCGTCGGGATCCTCGGAGTGGTACCGGCGCGTCCATTCGTCGTCGAGCGCCGTCGTGACCTTCTGCCACAGCGCGACCGTGTCGGCGCGTCGGGCGCGCTCGGGCGCGTACGAGTCGACGTGGTGCCACCCGCCGTCCTGCAGCGCGACCGTGAAGATGTACGGGATCGAGTGGTCGAGCGTCTCGCGCGACGCGTCGGGCGAGTACTTCTGCGGGTCGCCCGAGCCCGATCCGATCACGACGTGCGTGTGGTGGCTCGTGTGGAGGACGATGCGGTCGATGTTCGCGGGGTCGCGCAGCTCGGGGCGCTCGGCGCCGAGGCGGCGGGCGAGGTCGATCCACGCCTGCGCCTGGTACTCGGCCGAGTGCTCCTTCGTGTACGAGTCGAGGATCGCGCGCTTGGCCTCGCCGGGGCCGGGCAGCGGCACCTCGTAGCGCGCGTCGGGCCCGTCGAGCAGCCAGGCGATCACGCCGTCCTCGCCCTCGTAGATGGGCGAAGGCGAGGTCTGCCCGCGCATCGCCCTGTCGACGGCCTCGATCGCCATCTTCCCCGCGAAGGCCGGCGCGTGCGCCTTCCACGTCGAGATCTCGCCCTTGCGCGACTGCCGCGTCGCGGTGGTCGTGTGCAGCGCCTGTCCGACGGCCTGGAAGATCGTCTCGCGGTCGAGGCCGAGCAGCGTGCCGATGCCCGCCGCGGCCGACGGCCCGAGGTGCGCGACATGGTCGATCTTGTGCCTGTGCAGGCTGATCGCCCGCACGAGGTCCATCTGGATCTCATACCCCGTCGCGATGCCGCGCAGGAGCGCGCGACCGTCGGATCCCACATGCTGCGCGACCGCGAGGATCGGCGGGATGTTGTCGCCCGGATGCGAGTACTCGGCCGCGAGGAAC
>JAJUIM010000274.1 GCA_029267645.1 Microbacterium sp. | reverse complement strand
GCAAGCGTTTTCCCGCGCGACGACGCGCGTCGACGGACGAAGACCCGTCCGCACCATCCTCCGCCTGCTCGCCCGGCGCCCCGGGCGCATGACGGTCGCGATCCTCGCCTTCGCGGTCAAGGAGATCCCCCTGTGGGCGCTGCCCGTCATCACGGCCGGCGTCGTCGACATCGTCTCGACGGGCGGCGAGCTGTCGGCCATCTGGTGGTGGTTCGCGCTCGCGATCCGCTGGTTCTCGTCGCGCCGCTCGCGCGTGCGCAACGAGCGCTACCGTCGCGAGGTCGAGGGCTTCGCGGCGCGGGTCGGCGAGATGGCGACTCTCATCCCCATCACCCGCGCGCACGGGCTCGAGCAGACGGCCGTCACGCGCGTCGCATCGAGCGCTGACGAGGTGCGGCGCATGGGGCTCGAGCTCGACATGCTGAACGGACGCATCGCCTCGATGTCGTGGGGCACGATGCAGCTGCTCGGCGTGTTCTGCCTCGTGCTCGCCGGCACGTTCGCGCTCACGGGGATCCTGCCCATCACGCCCGGCGAGGTCGTCATGCTCTCGTCGTACTTCACGCTCCTGACGCAGGGGCTCACGCAGATCCTCATGCTCATCCCCGTCGCGACCCGCGGCGTCGAGTCGGTGCGCTCGATCGCCGAGGTGCTCGAGGAGCCCGACCTCGAGATCAACGACGGCCGCGACGCCGTCGACGCCATCGGCGGCGCGATCGCCCTCGAGGGCGTCGGCCACACCTACCCCGACGGCGACACGACGGGCGTCGAAGGCATCGACCTCGAGATCGCGCCGGGCGAGACCGTCGCGTTCGTGGGGTCGAGCGGATCCGGCAGGTCGACGCTGCTGAACCTCGTGCTCGGTTTCATCCGGCCGACCGCCGGGCGCATCCTGCTCGACGGCCGCGACCAGGCCGAGCTCGACCTGCGCACCGTGCGCCGCCACATGTCGGTCGTGCCGCAGGAGTCGGTGCTGTTCGAGGGATCCATCCGCGAGAACGTCGTCTACGGCCTCGAGAACGTGCCCGACGAGCGCGTGCGGGAGGCGCTCGTCGACGCGAACGCGTGGGAGTTCGTCGAGGGCCTCGACGCGGGCTGGGACACGGTCGTCGGCGAGCGCGGCGCCCGCCTCTCGGGCGGGCAGCGGCAGCGGATCGCGATCGCGCGGGCGCTCGTGCGGGATCCGCGGATCCTGCTGCTCGACGAGGCGACGAGCGCGCTCGACCCGACATCGGAGGCGCTCGTGAAGGACGCGCTCGAGCGCCTCATGCGTGGCCGCACGACGCTCGTCGTCGCGCACCGCCTCTCGACGATCCGCACGGCCGATCGGATCGTCGTGCTCGAGCGCGGCCGCATCGTCGAGCAGGGGTCGCACGAGGCGCTCCTCGCCCGGGCCGGCCGCTACGCTGAACTGCACCGCGCGCAGGCGGGGTAGGCACGCCGCGCGGCAGGGCGTAGGCTGTCGGCAAACGCTTTCCCACCCATGGAGCAGAGGAGCCTCATGCCGATTCGCGCCGCCGTCGTCGGAACCGGAGCCATCGCACGCGGACAGCACCTGCCGAGCCTCAAGGCGCTCGGCGACCGCGTCGAGATCGTCGCCGTGACCGACGTCAACGAGGAGTCGGCGGCCTCGGCCGCCGCCGAGTTCGGCGTGCCCCGCACGTACCCCGACCTCGCCTCGCTGCTCGAGGCCGAGCAGCCCGACCTCGTGACGCTCGCGACCCCGCCCATCGCGCACCGCGACGCGGCGATCGCGGCGCTCGACGCGGGCGCGTGGGTCATCAGCGAGAAGCCGCCGACGCTCTCGCTCGCGGCCTACGACGAGATCTCGGCCCACGAGGGCGAGCACGGCCCCTTCGCGACGTACGTCTTCCAGCACCGGTTCGGATCCGCCGCCGTGCGGCTGCGCGAGCTCATCGCGTCGGGCGCGCTCGGCCGCCCGCTCGTGGCGCAGTGCGACACCCTGTGGTTCCGCGACCCCGCCTACTTCGCCGTGCCGTGGCGCGGCAAGTGGGCGACCGAGGGCGGCGGCCCGACGATGGGCCACGGCATCCACCAGACCGACATGCTCCTGTCGCTGCTCGGCGACTGGACCGAGGTGTCCGCGCAGATGGCGAACCTCGACCGCGAGACCGAGACGGAGGACGTCGCGATGGCGACCGTGCGCTTCGCCTCGGGCGCGATGTGTTCGATCACGAACAGCCTGCTCTCGCCGCGCGAGACGAGCCGCGTGCGCATCGACTTCGAGCGCGCGACGGTCGAGGTCGAGCACCTCTACGGCTACGACAACGCCCACTGGACGTGGACGCCGGCGCCCGGCGTCCCGGCCGAGGAGGCCGAGACATGGCTGCCCGCCGAGAACGTCTCGAGCGGCACGCACACGCCCCAGTTCACGCGCGTCATCGACGCGATGGAGCGCGGCGAGCGTCCAGAGGCGAGCGGCGCCGACGGCCGGCGGATCATGGAGCTCGCGGCGGGCATGTACAAGTCGGCTCTCGAGGGCCGCGTCGTCGCCCGCGACGAGCTGACGCCCGCGGATCCCTTCTTCGCCTCGATGGCCGGCGCCGACGAGCAGGAGGCCACGAGCAGGATCCACGAGGGCACGATCCGCAGGGAGGGCGCCCGTGTCTGACGTCCGCATCACCCGCGGCGAGCGCGCCCTCGGCATCGAGTCCGAAGGCGTCGAGATCGCGCGCTACGTCTTCCGCGACGACGCCGACGCCTTCGAGGGCCCCAAGCCGTTCCTGCACCCCGTGCGCACGCTCTCGGGCGCCGTCGTGACTGGCTTCCGCCCCTGGGATCACCGCTGGCACAAGGGCCTGCAGATGACGCTGACCGACGTGTCGGGCGAGAACTTCTGGGGCGGCAACACGTACGTCCGCGGCGAGGGCTACGTCGCGCGCGACAACGTGGGCCGGATCCGCCACGACCGCTTCACGGCCGCGGAGAACGGCGAGGCCGGCGAGGCCGCGACGGTCGGCGAGGAGCTCACGTGGATCACGCAGGCGGGCGAGCCGTGGCTGTCCGAGCGCCGCACGCAGCGCTTCCGGGGCGGGCAGGACGGGGTGTGGACCCTCGACGTCGCGACGACGCTCACGTCGATCGCGGACCGCGAGCTCGT
>JAJUIM010000365.1 GCA_029267645.1 Microbacterium sp. | reverse complement strand
GTGCACTCGGTCATGGACGCGACGCTCGACCTCGCCGACCAGCTCGTCGTCGTGTCGGGCATCAGCGTCGACGAGGCCCGGCTCGCATCCGAGACGCTGACGTGGCTCGAGACGAACGGCTACGGCGAGAAGGCGAAGAACGCGATCGTCGTCATCAACCAGGACACGGCGGGCACGCCGCTCGTGCGTCTCGACGAGCTCGAGTCGCACTTCCGCACGCGCGCCCGCGACGTCGTGCGGATCCCGTACGACGCACGCATCGCGACCGGCAGCGCGATCCCGTTCCACGAGCTCGACCGGGCGACGCGCGATGCCGCCCGACGGCTCGCGGCGCTCGTCGTCGAGGGGGTGCGCGCCGTATGACGGTGCGTGAGATCCGCCTATACGGCGACCCCGTGCTGCGCACGCCCTGCGCCGCGATCGACGAGATCGACGACGGCGTCCGCGCCCTCGTCGAGGACCTCATCGACACCGTGCTGCTGCCCGGCCGCGCGGGCGTCGCGGCGCCGCAGATCGGCGTCAGCCTGCGCGCGTTCAGCTACAACGTCGACGGTCGCGTCGGCGCGATCCTCAATCCGCGCGTCGTCGAGGTGCGCGGCGAACCCGTTCCGACGGGGGAGGGGTGCCTGTCGGTTCCCGACCTGTGGCACGACGCGCTGCGCTACCCGTACGCCCGCGTCGAGGGCATCGACGTCGACGGCGCCGAGGTCGTGCTCGAGGGCGAGGGGCTCTTCGCCCAGATGCTCCAGCACGAGACCGACCACCTCGACGGCGTCGTCTACCTGCAGCGGCTCACGAAGGACGAGCGCCGCGCCGCGATGCGCGAGGTGCGCGAGAGCTCCTGGTTCTGACGCCCAGACGAACAGTGGGGCGGGCCGGCTCGCGCCGGACCGCCCCACTGTTCGTCTGCGGCCGGATCAGCCGATCGCGACGTTCGTCGTGACGTCCTTCGGGCCCGCGTAGATGTCCTCGATCTCGCCCGCGAAGTCCTTCACGATGACGGCGCGCTTGATCGACAGCTTGGGCGTGAGGTGGCCCGACGCCTCCGTCCACTCGGTCGGGAGGATGCGGAACTCGCGGATCGACTCGGCGCGCGAGACCCGCTTGTTGGCGTCGTCGATGACCTTCTGCACCTCGGCCTTCACGACGTCGGTGCGGGCGGCCTGCTCGAGCGTGAGATCGGGCGACTCGCCGTGCGTCGCGAGCCACGCCGGCAGCATCTCGGGGTCGAGCGTCACGAGCGCCGAGATGAACGGCTTCTGGTCGCCCACGACGACGACCTGGCTGATGATCGGGTGCGCGCGGATGGGATCCTCGAGCACGGCGGGTGCGACGTTCTTGCCGCCGGCCGTGACGATGATCTCCTTCTTGCGCCCCGTGATCGTGAGGTAGCCGTCCTCGTCGATCGAGCCGAGGTCGCCCGTGCGGAACCAGCTGCCGTCGAACGCCTCCTCGGTCGCCTCGGGGTTGCGCCAGTACTCGCGGAACACGTTGACGCCGCGCACCTGGATCTCGCCGTCGTCGGCGATGCGCACGCCCACGCCGGGCAGGGGCGGGCCGACCGTGCCGACCTTGATGCGCTCGGGCCGGTTCACGTTGGCGGGAGCCGTCGTCTCGGTGAGGCCGTATCCCTCGAGGATCTTCACGCCGAGCCCGCGGAAGAAGTACCCGAGGCGCGGGCCGAGCGGCGCGGATCCCGACACGGCGTACGTCACGCGGCCGCCCATGAGGTCGCGCAGCTTGCCGTAGACGAGCTTGTCGAACAGGCGGAACTGGAATGCGAGGACGGGGCCGATGCGCTCGCCCTCCTGCTCGCGGCGAGCGTGCTCGATCGCGACCTTCGCGGCGCGGCGGAAGATGGCACCCTTGCCCTCCGACTCGGTCTTCTGCTCGGCCGAATTGTAGACCTTCTCGAAGACGCGCGGCACCGCGAGCAGCACTGTGGGCTTGAACGAGCCGAGCGTCTTCACCAGGTTCTTCGTGTTCGGCTCGTGGCCCGTGCGGATGCCGGAGTGGATGTAGAGCACCGACATGAACCGGGCGAACACGTGCGCCGTGGTGATGAACAGCACGGTCGACGCGCCGGGCTGCTCGAAGATCTCGCCGATCGCCTTCACGGCGTTCTGCGCCGTGTCAACGAAGTTGCTGTGGGTCAGGACGCAGCCCTTGGGGCGGCCCATCGAACCCGAGGTGTAGATGATCGTCGCGACGTCGTCGCCGCGCGCGAGGTGGCGACGGCGATCGATCTCGGCGTCCTCGACGCTCGCGCCCTTCTCGACGAGCGCGTCCAGCGCGCCCTCGTCCATGCGCCAATAC
>JAJUIM010000108.1 GCA_029267645.1 Microbacterium sp. | reverse complement strand
GGCGGTGGGGGAGCTCGCGGATCGCATCGGCATCACGCCCGCGAACCTGGCCGTCCTCAAGAACGGCCGGGCGAAGGCCGTGCGATTCGCGACGCTCGAGGCGCTGTGCCGCGAGCTCGAGTGTCAGCCCGCCGACCTCCTTCGCTACGAGGAGTGACGCGGCGCGAGCGCGTCGAGGCCGGCCTGGAAGTCGGCGCGCGTCGCGTCGGCGACCGATTCGGGCGTCGCGTCGTAGGCGCCGATCGCCGCCGCCTGCATGCGCTGCTGCACGAATGAGGTGTGTCCGAGCAGGAATTGCGTGAGCACGCTCGCGTCGCGGTCCGGATCCTCGGATCCCTCGCCCGCGTACGCCTCGCGCAGCCGCCCGTGCATCGCGTCGGACCCCAGCGAGAGCGCGACTGTGCTGACGACGACCTCCGCGCCGTCGCGGTGCGCGAGCAGCGCATCGCGCAGCGCCCACGCCGTCGCGGCGACGCCGTCGGCGGCGGGTGCCTCGCGCACGATCCGGTCGGCGACGGCGGCGAGCAGCGACTGCTTGTTCTCGACGTGCCAGTAGAGCGCGCTCGGCTGCACGCCGAGCGCGCCCGCGACGCGCCGCATCGACAGGTCGGGCAGGCCGATCTCGTCGAGCAGCCCGATGGCCGCGTCGACGATCCCGTCGAGGTCGTGTCGCTGCGCCCGCATGCGTCTGACTATACTGAACGACGTTCAATGAACGGTGTTCAGGAAGGAGTCGCGATGGGATCGAACGACGGCTGGACGGGGCGCGACCTCGCCCGCGTCGCGGTGTTCGCGGCGGTCATCGTGGTGCTCGGCATGGTGGGTCCGATTCCCGGGCCGGGAGCCGTGCCCATCACGGCGCAGACGCTCGGCGTCATGCTCACGGGCGCGATCCTCGGGGCGAGGCGAGGCGCGGCCTCCGTGCTCATCGTGTTCCTGCTCGTGGCGATCGGGCTGCCGGTGCTGGCGGGCGGCCGCGGCGGACTCGGCGTCTTCCTCGGACCCACAGCGGGCTTCCTGATCGGCTGGCTGCCCGCCGCCGTCGTCATCGGCCTCATCGCGCACTCGGGCCTGCTCACATGGTGGCGCACGGGCATCGCGTGCCTCGTGGGCGGCGTGGTCGTCGTCTACGCGGTCGGGATCCCCGTGCAGGCGCTGTCGGCGGGGCAGCCGCTCTCCCTCGCGGCGCTGCAGTCGATGGCCTTCCTGCCGGGCGACGTGATCAAGGCGGTCGTCGCGACGCTGCTCGCGGTGCTCCTGTTCCGCGCGTACCCGCCCGCGTTCCCGGATCGCGTCCGGGCGCGTCGGCCGGTCAGCGCCGCGTGATCCGCGCGGCCGGCCTCGGCGTCGACGCCGACGGCGTGGGGATCCTCGACGACGTCACGATCGAACTTCCGCAGCGCACGATCGCCGTCATCGGCGCGAACGGATCCGGGAAGTCGACGTTCGCGCGCACGCTCAACGGCCTCGTCCGGCCGACCCGCGGATCCGTGGAGGTCGCGGGCATCGACGTCGGATCCGATCCGCGGTCCGCGCGCGACGCCGTGGGTTTCCTCTTTTCGCAGCCCGACGCGCAGATCCTCATGCCGACGCCGGGGGAGGACATCGGCCTCTCACTGCGGGCCGCCGGGGTCGCGCGCCGCGATCTCCCGGAGCGGGCCCGCGAGGAGCTCGCCGCGTTCGGGCTCGGCGACCGCGCGGATCAGCCCGCCTACAGCCTGTCGGGCGGGCAGAAGCAGTTGCTCGCGCTCGCGGGCGTCCTCGTCCGCCGACCGCGCGTCGTCGTCGCCGACGAGCC
This sequence comes from Microbacterium sp., assembly GCA_029267645.1. GTDB lineage: Bacteria > Actinomycetota > Actinomycetes > Actinomycetales > Microbacteriaceae > Microbacterium. The sequence continues at coordinate 4,745 of JAJUIM010000108.1, read as the reverse complement.
GACGACGCTGCTCGACCTCGGCAACGCGCGGCGCATCGCCGACCTCCTGCTCACGGGCACGGGGGCCGAGCAGGTCGTGATCGTCACGCACGACCTCGAGCTCGCGGCGCGGTGCGACGTCGCGATCCGCTTCGACGACGGCCGCCTCGTCGATGAGGGGGATCCGCGCGACGTCGTCGCCTCGTACCGCACGGAGTTCGCGTGATCGCGCTCTATCGCCCCGGACGCAGCCTGCTGCACCGCCTGCCCGCAGGCGTGAAGCTCGCGGGCCTCGCCGTGCTCGCCGTCGTCACGACGCTCGTGGCGCGCACGCCGCTCTCTGCCGCGATTGCGCTCCTCGCGACCGTCGCGCTCTTCGCTCTCGGCGGGAGCGGGCCCGTCACCTGGGCACGACAGGCGTGGCAGCTGCGGTGGATCATCCTGGTGCTCGGCGCGTCGCAGTGGATCTTCCTCGGGGGAGCGGCCGCCTGGACGAACACGGCGCGCGTCGTCGCGGTCGTCCTGCTCGCCTCGATCGTGACCCTCACGACGCGCATGGGCGACATGATCGACGCGCTCGTCGCCGCGCTCGCGCCGCTGCGGCGGGTGGGCGTGGATCCGTCGCGCGTGGCATTCACGCTCTCGCTCGCGATCTCGGCGGTGCCCGTGATCGCCGACCTCGCGCAGCGGATCCGCGACGCGCAGCGCGCCCGCGGCGTGCGCCTCGGGGTGCGCTCGGTCGTCACGCTGCTCGTGCTGTCGCTGCGCCACGCCGACGACATGGCCGATGCGCTCACCGCCCGCGGCCTCGCTTAGGCGGCGCGGGGGAAGAGCAGGCGCAGCGAGAACCAGCCGTCGTCGGAGGTGATCGACACCGAGCCGCCGTACTCTTCCACCGTGCGTTCGATGCTCGTGAGGCCGAACCCGTGGCCCGCCTCGGCCTTGCGGGTGAGGATGCGGCCGTTCTCGCGGCGCACGACGCCGTCGTAGCTGTTCTCGACGCGCAGCATCACGAACGACTCCTGCGCGAACAGCGCGAGCCGCACCGACCGCAGCTCGGGATCCTCGAGGCGCCCCGCGCTCTCGATCGCGTTGTCGAGCGCGTTGCCGACGATCGTCACGACGTCGAGCGGCTGCATGAACTCGAGCAGCGCGCCGTCGGCGACGCAGGCGATCTCGATGCCGTGCTCGCGGGCCGACAGCGCCTTCGCCTGCAGCACGGTGTCGAGCACCTGGCTGCCGGTGCGGAAGCGCGTGCCGGGCCCCTGGATCGACTGCTCGAGGTCGTCGACGAGCCGCGAGCGCAGCTCGGGATCGGCCTCCGCGCGGATCGCCTGGATCGCGTGCGTCATGTCGTGGTGCCGGCGCGCGACCTCGTCGATCGCGCGCTTCGTCGTGAGGTACTGGTCGCGCTGGCTGTCGAGCAGCGCCTGCATCGCGTGGCTCTCGGCGCGCGCCCGCACCTCTCGGCGCCACTCCTGCTGGGCGTACAGCGCGATGTAGCCGCACAGGTCGACGAGGGTGCGGATGTAGAAGATCTCGGGGCCGAGCCGCCCGCTGAAGGGCGTGTTCGCGTTCACGAAGCTCAGGTTCGACATCGCGAAGGTCGCGACCGTGATGGCGGTCGCGCCGACGACCTCGCGCCAGCCGACGTCGAGGATCCCGCCGCGCGGCATGTGCCGCGCCTCGACGAGCCACGCGGCGCCGAAGCCGGCCGCGTAGACACCGCCCGCGAAGAGCACGTGCGCGGCGGTCGACCATGCGTCGCCCGGCTCCTGCGGCGCGAAGAACACCTGCAGCTGCCAGTGCAGCGACGCGACGAGCTCGGCGAGGACGAACGCGCGCGCCGTGAGATACGCGGTCGCGGCAGGAGACCCCGCGAGCGTCGTGCGCAGCAGCAGGAACATGACGGCGACGGCGGCGAGCATGCCCGCCGTCCAGAACGGCAGCGGCAGCGTGCCGGCGAAGAGCTGCACGCCCACGAGCGCGGCGAGGAACCCCGCGAGCACCGCGACGAGCGGCACCCGCGAGAGGCGTCGCCGCATGATGAGGATGTACACGAGGCACGCGCCCCACTCGGCGACGGCCGTGTAGGCCCGCGGGATGTCGGGAAGGATCTGCTCGACCATGCGCCCGCTACGCCCGTCCCTGGCCGATGTGATCGGCGAGCGCCGCGAGGAACCCCTTGCGCTTGGGCCTCGAGATCTGCAGGCGGGCGCCGCCGCGGAGGATCGCCTCGTTCTGCTCGACGGCGGTCACGTGCGCGAGGTTCACGAGGTAACCGCTGTTGCAGCGCGCGAAGCCCGCGCCGTCGAGCTCCGCCTCGAGCGCCTTGAGCGACGAGACGACCGAGTGCGTCTCGGCGTGCGTGTGCACGAGCACGCGGTGCCCCGCGCTCTCGAGGTAGACGATGTCGGCGACGTCGACGCGGTGGTGCGCCCCGTCCGCCTGGAAGAGCAGCGTGCGGCGCTCGCGGCGGCGGCGCTGCGACAGCACCCTGTCGAGTTCCTGCGCGAACGCGGCGTACGACAGCGGCTTGAGCAGGTAGCTCAGCGCCTGCACCTCGTACCCGCTGATCGCGTACTGCGGCGCGGCGGTGATGAACACGATCGCGACCTCGTCGTCGACCGTTCGGATCCGGCGCGCGGCCGTCATGCCGGACACGCGCTCCATCTCGATGTCGAGCAGGAGCACGTCGAAGTCCGAGCGGTACGCCGCGAGCAGGTCTGCGCCGTCCTCGAACGTCGCGATGTCGAGATCGACGCCTCGATCGGCGCGGTACCGTGCGAGGTGCGTGATGACGACGTCGCGGCTCAGCGGATCGTCTTCGACGACGCCGATGCGGATCATGATCGGCTCCTCACGGCGTCAGCTGAATCCCACGACGCGGCGCGCGACCGAGTACGTGATGTTCGTCATGCGGCGCCCGACGGGGCCCGGCAGGTTCGCGCTCGTGCCGATGATGCCGCGCCGCAGCCGTGCGTACGCCCAGGGGGTCTCGCGCTTGATGTCGGTCCACAGCGCGCGCCGCTCGGCGAGGTGCGCCTGCGTGCCGGCGCGGGCGAGGATCGCGCACGTGATGCCGCACAGCACCTCGACGTGGTGCATGAGGTACCCGTACAGCCCGTCTGGCACGGTGCCGGGATCCGGCAGCGCCCGCAGCACGAGCCGGTTCACGCGCACCTGCTGGTCGACCCGCCGCACCATGACGGCGTCGTTCACCGACTGGTCGACGCGGCCGATGAAGTAGCGGTACAGGTCGACGTCGATGTAGTGCAGCCGCCGCGTGAGCGCGAGGGGAACCGTGACGAAGAGGTTGTCGACGTAGAACGTGTGCTCTGGCAGGTCGAGGCCCGAGCGGCGCACGAGCGAGGTGCGATACACGATCGCGTGCATCATGAGGTACTGCCGCCGGCCGAAGCGCGCGACCTCGTCCCACCCGAAGGTGCGGCCGGCGGGCATGACCGAGCGGTACCGCGTGCGCTTCGTCTTGCGACCCGCGCGCTCGTGCACGTAGTTGGTGAGGATCGCGTCGACGCCGCCGGCCGGCTCGAGCCGCTCGATCGTCGACAGGAGCGTCGCGAGGGCGGCAGGGTCGAACCAGTCGTCTGCGTCGAGCACCTTGAGGTACAGGCCGCGGGCGTCGCCGAGGCCCGTCATGATCGCGCCGCCGTGGCCGCGGTTGGCCTGATGGATCACGCGGAACACGTCGGGGCGGCGCGCGGCGTACGCGTCGGCGATGGATCCCGTCGCATCACGGGATCCGTCGTCGACGACGATCACCTCGATGCGCGCGTCGAAGCGCGCGAGCGGGGCGAGGGCTCTGTCCAGGTAGTCGGCGGCGTCGTAGGCCGGCACGACGATCGACAACAGGGGGTTCACGCTCATAGATGCTGACGGATATCAGGCGCTCGCGCCCGTCGACACGTCGTCTCCCTCCTTCCCTTCAGCGTAGTCGGCGGGAACCTGGCGGAAGATGACCTTGAAGATCGGGTAGAACACCCAGAACGAGATGGCGGCGTTGATGATCATCGTGATGATGTCGGCCACCGTCTCGCCCGTCCCGCCCCAGCCCCATGTCGTGATGAGCAGCTCGTAGATGGGCGCCTTGTAGAAGCCCTGCGCGGCGGCCGCGACGAAGGTGATGACGACGTACGCGAGCGCGTACCAGCCCGCGGCGACCCACGGGTTCGTGTTCGACTTGAACGTGATGTTGCGCTGCGCGAAGAAGTTCAGCACCTGCGCGATCAGCAGCGTGATCTGCACGGCGAGGAAGTAGGCGAGACCGCCGCCCGTGCCGTCGCCGAGGATCGGGCCGGCGGCGTAGTCGAACATGAAGTACTGGCTGCCGTCGACGTTCGATCCGACGGGCAGCACCTGGAAGCCGACGTCCTCGAGGTTCGTCCACGCCTGGAACATCGCCCGCGCGATCGGCATGAGCGCGAGCTGCAGGATCGTCACGCCGTTCGACAGCACGAAGAACATGAGGAACTTGGACAGCTCGGGGTGGGAGGTCTGGAAGCGCCCCCACCATGTCGTGATCCGGGTGATCATGCACGGCCTCCGCTCGTGGTGGTGAAATGGCGGCGCGAGGCCTTCTCGGCCCTCCTGCCGCGGAAGAACGCCCGCACGACCTGGCCCAGCCCTCGGAAGGTGCGGCCGTTCGCGAGCGTCAGGACGCCGCGGACGAGCTCGTCGGTCGCGAGTCCGCCCGACATCTTCGCGATCGCGCGGAAGGGCATGTTGAGCAGGAAGAGCGCGTTGAG
>JAJUIM010000420.1 GCA_029267645.1 Microbacterium sp. | reverse complement strand
TCGTGCCCGACGCGAAGGCCGCCAAGGCCGAGGAACGGGTGCTGAAGGAGGCCTTCGAGACCTTCGCGCAGCAGAACCGCGAGTATCAGCTCGACGAGGAGCGCCGGCTCGCGTACGTCGCCGTCACCCGCGCGCGCGGCGAGCTGCTCCTCACGGGCTCGCACTGGTCGGGCCAGAAGAAGCCGCGCGCCGTCAGTACCTATCTGGCCGAGATCCTCGACGAGCTCGGCCGAGACGCGATCGAGGAGCGCACGTCCGACGACGCCGACCCGTACGACGGCGTGAGCGCGACCCTCGAGTGGCCGCTCGACGCCCTGGGCGAGCGCGCGGCGCGCGTGCACGACGCGGCGCGCGCCGTGCGCGAGGCGGCAGCGGCCGCGCCCTCGCCCGAGGTCGCGCGCCTGCTCGCCGAGCGCGAGGAGCGCGATCGCGGGCTGCGCATCGAGGTGCCGGCGCGCGTGCCGGCGTCGAAGTTCAAGGACTACGTCGTCGGCTTCGACGAGGCACTCGACGAGCTGGCGCGCCCCATGCCCGAGCGGCCGTACCGCCAGACGCGCCTCGGCACGCTCTTCCACCGCTGGGTCGAGGAGCGCTCTGGCCTCGTCGGGGCGGGCTCGACGCCCGACGAGGCGCTCTGGGAGATCGACGACGCCGAGGGCGAGTGGAGCGGGCAGGCTGCAGCCTCTGCCGAGGACGAGCGCGACCTCGCCAGGCTGCGCGAGATCTTCGAGCGCAGCGAGTGGGGCCCGCTCCAGCCGATCGAGGTCGAGACCGAGGTCGACTTCGCCCTGCGGCTCGACCCCGATGCGCCGCCCCACATCATGATCTGCAAGCTCGACGCCGTCTACCGGCGCGCAGACCGCGGCGGGCGCATCGAGATCGTCGACTGGAAGACGGGCAAGGCGCCGCGCACCGACGCCGAGCGCGAGGACCGGCTGCTGCAGCTCGCCCTGTATCGCCTCGCCTATCACCGCAGGCACGGCGTGCCGCTCGACGAGATCGACGTCGCGCTGTTCTACGTGCCCGACGACCTCGTGCTGCGCGACGCCGAGCCGATCGGGGAGCGCGAGCTCGTCGAGCGCTGGCGCCGCGCGCGCGGCGCCTGAGGGTCAGCGGTCCCGCGCGTCGGGAGGCGTCGTGGGTTGCGTCGCGTCGTCGGCGTCCATCGGCTGCGTCTCGGGCGAGGCGCCGCCCACGGGCTGCGTCTCCTCGAGGCCGTCCGCGGCGCGCGGCGGCGCGGCGTCCCACGTCTCGTCGCCGTGGAGGCGCAGCTCCTCGGGCCCGAACGCGTCGGTGTGCATCGAGGTGTCGGATCCGCCCGTGTGCGTGCGCGGCACACGGTCGAGCAGGGCGATCGCCTCGCTCACGTCGGCGCGCTCGCGCAACGGCAGATCGGCGAGCAGCACGTCGTCGACGAGGCCCGCCGAGAGCGAGTCGAGCAGGTCGGCGGCGTCGTCCACGACGTCGGACCGATGCGCGTCGAGGCCGTGCACCAGCCAGCGCGCGAACTCCAGCTCGGCGTGGAGCCGCGCGCGCACGCGCAGCGCGCCGTCGGGCGCGCGCACCGAGGCGTCGGCGTACGCGCGGAAGACATCGTCCGCGGCGTCGGGCGCCGACGCGGTCCAGTGCAGGTCGATCGCGGGATCCCCGATCGCGAGCCCCTGCCAGTCGAGCACGCCCGTGACAGACGGCTCGTCGCGCGCGTCGTTCTGCAGCACGAATGACGTCGCCTGCGCGCCGCCGAGCACGACGGTCGACTCGTAGCCCCACAGCCGGTCGTCCTCGACCGCCTCGCGCCAGCGCACCATGAGGCGCACGGGCACCCGGCCGCTGCGGCCGATCCGGTCGAGCAGCCGATCGAGCTCCGCGCGCGCATCGGCGGGGGAGCGC
>JAJUIM010000422.1 GCA_029267645.1 Microbacterium sp. | reverse complement strand
CCGCCGCCTCCCGCGCCGACGATCGTGTGCAGCTCGTCGATGAAGAGGATGATCTCGCCCTTGTGCTCGGCGACCTCGTCCATCGTCTTCGTCAGCCGCTCCTCGAAGTCGCCGCGGTAACGGGCGCCCGCGAGCATGCCGGCCATGTCGACGCTCACGACGCGCTTGCCCGACAGCTGCTGCGGCACGGCGTCGTCGACGATCGCGCGGGCGAGGCCCTCCGCGATCGCCGTCTTACCGACGCCCGCCTCGCCGACGAGCACGGGGTTGTTCTTCGTGCGGCGCGAGAGGATCTCGATCGTCTGCTCGATCTCGTCCTCGCGGCCGATCACGGGGTCGAGCTCGCCCGCGCGGGCGCGCTCGGTGAGGTCGACGCCGTACTTCGCGAGCATCGACTCGCCCTCACCCTCGGCGGTCTCTTCGGCGCCGCCCGTCATCTGGTGCTCGCGCGCGCCGTTCAGCAGCGCCTCCGGCGTCACGCCGAAGCGGCCGAGGATGCGCCCGGCCGGGGCGTCCTGCGCCAGCACGAGCGCGAAGAAGAGGTGCTCGGGGTCGACGTACGTCGCGCCCGACGACCGCGCGACCTGCACGGCCTGGACGAGGGCGCGCTGCGCCGACGACGTCATCTGCGCGGCCTCGGCGTCGGCGCGGCCGGCGGCCTGCGGCAGCGAGGCCTCGGCGGCCGAGGCGATCTCGTCGCCCGCGGCACCGATGCCGCGAAGCGCGCCCGCGACCGTCTCGTCGGACGGCAGGGCGTGCAGCAGGTGCAGCGCGTCGAGCTCGGACTGCCCGCGCCCCAGCGCGTAGGCGCCGGCGCGCTGGATGATCTCGTATGTGCGAGCGCTGAGCAGGCGGCGGATGTCGATCGACCGCGCCTCACGCGCACGCTGGCCCTGCAGGTAGAGCGCCAGGAACTCGTCGAACGATCCAGCGCCTCCAGGGAACTCCGTGTCGGGCATGGCCCTCCTCCTGTTTGACCCTTGACTCGATGCGACTCAAGTTTCAATCTTGAGCGCACCCTTGTCAAGTTCAACGCGACGCCCCCGGATCTATTCCCGGGCGCACGAAAAAGGCGCCCGGAATCCCCGGACGCCCTGTTTCGGCGCGCGTCAGCCGCGCCGCGGATCGCCTGTTCCGCCGCGCGCGGACAGCAGCAGCGCGACGAAGGTCACGACGGCGGGGATCGCGAGCACCGCTGCGATGCCCCAGTGCGCCGCGCCGCCCTGCACGGACCCGACCGCGATCGCGAAGATCAGCACCTGGGCGACGATGCCGCCCGACTTCCCCCACGACCTGCCGGCGCGCACCGCGAACGCGAAGGCGGCGAGGCCGACGGCCGCCGCGAGCGACATGACGATGAGCGCGATCGACGTCGCAACCGAGACGAGGTCGCCGCGGACGAGCTCGACGATCTGCCACGCGGTCAGGCCGAAGACGGCGAGCGACTCGATCGCGAGGAGGATCGTCGCGAGGCGGACGGCGGCGCCGCGCGGCGCGGATTCAACCGAAGACATGCGCACCTTTCGCGTGAGGCGCGGGCCGGGCACGCACGGAGATCCTGGAGATTTCCCAAAACCCTTGATCGTGCGCCACGGCTGTATGACAATTGTTAACTGTGTGTTTCCCACAGCGTGGTGGGGTGCGAGGCCGCAGGCCTCGCCACACATCCAGCGTAGTCGACATCGTGTGTCTCGCTGAAAAAACCCCGACCCCACCTCGCAAGGAGCACCACCGCATGGATTGGCGTGACAAGGCCGCCTGCCTGACTGTCGACCCCGAGCTGTTCTTCCCCGTCGGCAACACCGGGCCCGCCGTCGACCAGATCGAGAAGGCGAAGTCCGTCTGCGCCCGCTGCACGGTCACGGAGGTCTGCCT
>JAJUIM010000317.1 GCA_029267645.1 Microbacterium sp. | reverse complement strand
GTCGCCGACCTCGACGCGCTGGCCCTCGACGACGCGCAGCGAGCCGTACTGCATGTGCGCGTAGTGGCTCGTGACGAGCTCGCCGTCGACGACGTGGTCGATGTAGACGTTGACGCCGTACGCGCCGCCCGCCTCGGTCGCCGTGCGGACGACGCCGTCGGCCACCGCCTGGATCGGCGCGCCGTCGCCGGGCGTGAAGTCGACACCCTCGTGCATGCGGCCCCAGCGGAAGCCGAAGGGCGAGCTCATGCTCGTGCCGACCGCGAAGGGGTACTGGATGTCGGCGCTCGCGTCGTTCTCGAAGAACGCGCCGGCCGTCGAGATGCCCTCGGCGGATCCGACCGTCACGCGGGTCGACGCCTCGTAGCCCTCGACACGCTCGAGCGGCTGCGACTCGACGTCCTCGCCCGCGACATAGCCCTGCAGCTGCGACGAGACCTCGTCGGACCCCTCGGTCTCGGCGGCGCCCGCCTCGGTCGTCGTCGCGACGTCGGCTGCGGCCTGCGTCGAGGCAGACGTGTTCGCGAGCGGCAGCGCGACGCCGAGGCCGATGAGCGCGACGGCGCCGACGGCTGCGGCCGACGCGGTCGCGGCGGCGAACTTGCGGAACGGGGTGTTGATCGTGCGGTGCGAAGCGGCGCGACGGCGCAGCTCCTGGCGTGAGACGGGCTCGGCGTCGTCCTCGACGCGGATCGGCTCGCGCTCGCCCGTGAAGTTGAGGGCCTCGGCTGCTGCCGCGAAGGCGTCGCGCTGCTGCTTCGCCTCGTCGCTCGCGGCGGGCACATCGCGCGCTGCGGTGAGCGGCTCGCGGAACTGGTCGTCGACCTGCTCCTGCTGCTCGACGGAGACGGACACGTTGTCGCGGCGGGACCGACGCGTCGCCGGGCGTGCGGCGTCGCCGGATCCCCCTGCCGTGGCGGCGGCTCGGCGCGAGCGGCGCGTCGGCGCGGCTTCGGGCTTCGGGGCGTCAGCGGTCAAGCGGGCACACTTTCATCCTGTGCTCCGAATGCGGAGCAGCGATTGGGGGTGCGTTCCTCTTGCGGGGGAGCAAGGTAACGAACAGATAACTAGCGTAGCGGATGAAACCTGGAGATGCCAGATGAAACGTTCGCATGTGGACAACTCGGAGAATCAGGCCCCCTGTCCCCGCCGTCGCGCTGCTCTTCCTCGCGCTGCCGCGATCGGCCGCTACTCGGCCGTGACGCGCTCGGCGATGCGGTCGACGAGGTGCTGGTGACCTGCGACCGTCATGCGGCGACCGAAGTCGTCGGCGGGGAGCTCCGCGACCGAGCCGCCGGCCTCTGCGACGAGGAGCGCGCCCGCCGCGATGTCCCAGGGCTTCAGGCCGCGCTCGAAGAACCCGTCGAGCCGGCCCGCGGCGACGTAGGCGAGGTCGAGCGCGGCGGCGCCGATCCGCCGCACGTCGCGCGCGAGCGGCATGACGCGCTGCACGGTCGCGTTGTCGCCGGCGTGCGTGCGCGGGTCGTAGCCGAATCCCGTGCCGATCAGCGCGCCCGCTGGCCACTCCTCCGAGACGCGCAGGGGCGCGGATCCGTCCATCGTCTCGACCGCGGATCCCTCCCCCGCCGCGGCGAGGAACGTCTCGCCGAACGCGGGCGCGCGGACGACGCCCGCAATCGCCTGCCAGGCGTCGAAGGTCGTGCCGCCGCGGACGGCCGCGATGCTCACGGCGTACGCGGGGATCCCCTGCGCATAGTTCACGGTGCCGTCGATCGGGTCGACGACCCACGTCACGCCCGTCTCGCCCGCCGTGGCGTCGGACTCCTCGCCGAGGAAGCCGTCGCCCGGCCGCTCCTGGGCGATGCGCGAACGGATCAGCGCCTCGACCTCGCGGTCGGCGTCGGTGACGATGTCGGCGAGCGTCGACTTGCTCGCGGCGACGCGAACGCCCTCGGCGCGGCGCGTGCGCGCGAGCTCGCCCGCCTCGAGTGCGATGTCACGGGCGAGGTCGCGCAGGTCGAGTTCGAGGCTCATGTCTCCACGCTACTCGCGCCGAGGACCCGGGGCGGATCAGCTCGCCGGCGGCTGCGGCGGCTCGGGACGCTGCGGCGGGGCGGGCTCGGGGAACTGCGGCTGGGGGTAGGGCTGCGTGGCCTGCTGCGGGTAGGGCTGCTGGGGGAAGGCCTGCGGCGCAGGCCCGAACTCGCGCGAACCTGGCGAGGCCACGCCCGTGCGCTGAGCCTCGAAGTCGGGCTGCCCGTTGGGGAGCATGGGGATCGGCGTGACGCCGTCGGCATACGTCGGCCACGGCAGCAGGCCGGTCTGGGCGGGCTGCGACGCGGGCTGCTTGCGCGGACCGAACAGGCCGTTCACGAGCGGCACGAGCGCGGATCCGACCGCCCCGAGGATCGCGAGCGCCACCATGATGCGCCCGTAGAGGTCGGGGTACTCGAACAGGTCGGGCAGCGTGAGCGGCACGAGCGCCATCGCGAGCAGCGCCAGGACGAAGAATGTCGTCGCGACCGCGAGGATCCGCGTGAACGACGTGACGTAGCGCGCATGCGCGCGCCACAGCAGCCGCTGGTGCAGCAGGGCGAGCTGCAGGAACACGACGATGACGAGGAAGTTCCACGTCTTGAACGTGCCCGTGTACCAGTAGTTCGTCGGGGTCCACAGCAGCGTGAGGCCGCACAGGAGCGCGATGACCCACGAGGCCATGCTCGCC
>JAJUIM010000051.1 GCA_029267645.1 Microbacterium sp. | reverse complement strand
GCCTGGCGGAAGCCGTGGCCCTCGCCCTCGAACAGCAGGTAGGCGTGCGGCACGCCGTTGGCGGCGAGGGCGTCGCGGAGCGCCTCCGACTGTGAGGGCGGCACGACGGGGTCGTCGGATCCCTGCAGGATGAGCAGCGGCGTCGTGAGCGTCTCGGGGCGCGAGAGCGGCGAGCGCTCGATGTAGTCCTGCTCCGACTCGGGCCACGGGCCGACGAGCGTGTCGAAGTAGCGGGCCTCGAAGTCGTGCGTCTCGGCGAGCAGCATGCGCAGGTCGGCCACGCCGTAGCGGCTGATGCCGGCGGCGAAGACGTCGGTGTCGGCGAGCGCGCAGAGCACGGTCCAGCCGCCCGCGGATCCGCCCTTGACAGCGACGCGATCGGGATCCGCGAGGCCCGCCGAGACGAGGCCGCGCACCGCCGCCGCGACGTCCTGCACGTCGGCGATGCCCCACGCGCCGTTGAGCCGCTCGCGATAGGCACGGCCGTAGCCAGACGAGCCGCCGTAGTTGACGTCGAGCACGCCGATGCCGCGGCTCGTGTAGAACGCGGCGGTCTGCGACAGGTCGCCCGTGACGTGCCCCGTGGGCCCGCCGTGCACGAGCACGAGCACGGGCGGCAGCTCGCCTGCGAGGCCCGTGAGGTCGCCGTTGCGGGGCGCGTAGTAGAACGTGTGCACCGGGCCGAGCGGGCCCGGGAACGTCATGGGCTCGGCGACCGCGTCGATGACCGAGTCGGGGTCGGTCTCGCCGCCGCGCAGCGGCGTGAGCGATCGGGCCGAGACGTCGAGCTCCCACAGCCCGCCCGGCACGGTTGCGCCTGCGCCCGTCAGCAGCGCGCGGCGCCCGCGCACGTCCTGCACCTGCACGTCGCCCGAGAGCGGCGTCTCGAGCTCGGCGACGCTGCCCGAGACGGGGTCGACGAGGATGAGCCTCGAACGGCCGTTCGTCACGACCGCGATGACGTTGCCGTCGTCGAGCGGCGCGAACCAGCGGGCGCCGAGGTTCCACAGGGGGCCGCCGGTGTCGCCGTCGACGGCGTAGACGGGCTCGCCCGCGCCGTGCGCGAGGCCGTCGTCGAAGCGCACGCGGAAGAGGTTCCAGCGCGATGTCCACGAGCGGTCCGCGCGCGCGGCTGTCGTGGGCGGATCCTGCGTGAAGAGCAGTTCGTCGTCGCCCGTCCACTCCGGCTGCAGGGCCGCGACGTTCTGGCGGCGGGAGGCGGCCCTGCCGCCCGCGACGCGCGTCCACTCGGACACCGTGCCGTCGGCCGACAGCAGGCCGACGCGCAGCTCCGCGGCGTCCCAGGGCATGTCGGGGTGGTCCCACGCGATCCACGCGATGCGGTCGCCGCGCGGGGAGGGGTAGGCGAGGAAGTCGCTGCCCTCGACGACGCGCGTGATCGCCCCGGCGTCGTCCGCGCCAGAACCGTCGACGGGGATCCGCACGATCGCGCGTCGCGGCGTCGTGTGCGGCGCGCCGTGCGCCTCCTGCACGGCCCACAGGGCGCCCTCCGCCCACACGAGGTCGCCGTGCGCGAGCGCGTCGTCGGCGGGCGTGAGCGGGCGAGGATCCGCGCCGGGCTCACCGAGGTAGACGCGCTGGTCGCGCTGCTCGACGAAGGCGAAGCGCTCGCCGTCGAGCACGGTCCACGCGCCGCCGCCGTACTCGTGCACGCGCGAGCGCACGCTCCAAGGGGCGGGGAGGATCGGCGCCTCGTGTCCCGCGCGGACGAGCGCCGTGCGCCCCTTCTCGGCGGGAACCGACTCGGTCCACCACACCTGGTCGCCCACGTAGCGGGCCTGGCCGAGGCGAAGGGAGCCCGTCGGCATGTCCTCGGGGCGGATCGGAGACGGCCAGGTGCCGTAGGCGAGGCGCTGCTGGGGATCCATGACCCCCACGCTATGCCAGAGCGCGCTCAGACGGCGCGCAGCACCGCGACGACCTTGCCGAGCACGACGGCGTCGTCGCCGAGGATGGGCTCGTACGCCGTGTTGCGGGGCAGCAGCCACACGTGCCCATCGCGCTTGCGGAACGTCTTGACGGTCGCCTCGCCGTCCAGCATCGCCGCGACGATCTCGCCGTTCTCGGCCGTGTGCTGCGTGCGCACGACGACCCAGTCGCCGTCGCAGATCGCGGCGTCGATCATCGACTCGCCCGAGACCTTGAGCATGAACAGCTCGCCGCCGCCCACGAGCTGGCGGGGGAGGGGGAAGACCTCCTCGACCTGCTGATCAGCCGTGATGGGCGTGCCTGCGGCGATGCGGCCGACGAGCGGCACCATGGCGGCGTCTCCCACGGGCGGCAGCGCGTCGTCGGGGTTCTCTGTCGACGAGCCCGGCAGGTCGACGAGGACCTCCATGGCGCGCGTCTTGCCCGGGTCGCGGCGCAGGTAACCGCTCAGCTCGAGCTGGCCCAGCTGGTGGGTCACGCTCGAGAGCGACTTGAGGCCGACGGCGTCGCCGATCTCGCGCATGCTCGGCGGATAGCCGTTGACCTGGATCGAGCGCTGGATCACCTCGAGGATCGCGAGCTGCTTCTCGCTCAGGCTCTTGCGGCGGCGGCCTTTCAGGCTCGGCTGCGGGGTGCTCTCGGGAGTCATCCGCTCGCTCCTCTTCGAATGTCAGTGGTCGCTGGTGGGGTGGGCTGCGTCACGAAGAACGCTACCCGAGCAGGCGCGATCTTCGGGACCTTTGTTCGAGTGTGTCGCGCGCTTTTCTCCCAAGAGATTCGAAATCCGGGGTTGACTCGTTCGAACATTCGAAGATAGGTTCGGAACATACCGACGAGAGAAGGTTCCTCATGAGCACGATCGCCATCGCGGCCGCCGGGCCGCACACTATGGCCCCGCGCACGCGTCTGCGGATCACGCGTCGCGGACGCCGCGTCCTCGCCGCGCTCGCGGCCCTTCCCGTCACGGCGTCGATCGGCGCCGCGGTCCTGCTGGGCGGCGGCGCGGCGATCGGATCCGACGAGCCGGGCGCCCCCGCGGGCACGTTCGCCGAGATCACCGTCATGCCGGGCGAGACCCTGTGGTCGATCGCGCAGCGCATCGCGCCGCAGGCCGACCCGCGCGAGGTCGTCTCCGAGATCGTCTCGCTCAACCAGCTGCAGTCGTCGGCCGTCGACGCGGGCCAGTCGCTTTCGCTCCCCGCCGCCTACTCGACCGGCCGCTGATAACCACTGTCGCCGTAGCATGGGGGTGTGACGGTGACACTCGACGACCTGCCCCTGAGAGACGATCTGCGCGGCCAGCAGCCGTATGGCGCGCCCCAGGCGCCTCTCCCCATCGCCCTCAACGTCAACGAGAATACGCATCCGATCCCGCCGGCCGTCGCCGACGACATCGCCGAGTCGGTCGCGAAGGCGATCTCGGGGCTCAACCGCTACCCCGACCGCGAGTTCACCGAGCTGCGCGAGGCGTTCGCCGACTACCTCGGGCACGGCGTGACGCCCGAGCAGGTGTGGGCCGCCAACGGATCCAACGAGGTCCTGCAGCACGTGCTGCAGGCGTTCGCGGGCCCCGGCCGCACGGCCTTCGGGTTCGCGCCGACCTACTCCATGTACTCGCTGCTCACGCGCGGCGTCGGATCCGAGTGGGTCGCGGGCACGCGCGGTCCGCGTTTCGAGATCGACTCGGCCGACGCGGCCGAGCAGGTGCGCGAGGCCGATCCCGACGTCGTGTTCCTCTGCGCGCCCAACAACCCCACGGGCACGCCGCTGTCGCTCGAGGTGATCGAGCGCGTCTACGAGGCGAGCCGCGGCATCGTCATCGTCGACGAGGCGTACTTCGAGTTCGCCTCCGACGAGGCCGAGACCGCGCTCACCCTCCTGCCGGGCCGCGAGCGCCTCGTCGTCTCGCGCACGATGAGCAAGGCGTTCGCGTTCGCGGGCGCGCGCGTCGGGTACCTCGCGGCCGACCCTGCCCTGGTCGACGCCCTCAGGCTCGTGCGCCTGCCGTATCACCTGAGCGCCATCACGCAGGCCGCGGCCATCGCGGCGCTCCGCCACAGCGACGAGATGCTCCGCACGGTCGACGAGATCGTGGGGCAGCGCGAGCGCATCTCGGCGACGCTCGAGGCGCTCGGCTACGACCCATACCCGTCGGGCAGCAACTTCGTGCTGTTCGGCGGCGTCGACGAGCCCCACGAGACGTGGCGCCGACTGTACGAGCGCGGCGTGCTCGTGCGCGACATCGGCATCCCCGGCCACCTGCGGGTCTCGGCGGGCACCGAGGACGAGACGACGGCGTTCCTCGACGCGCTCGCCAGCATCCGCGACGAATAGGATCCCCGTATGACGAACGCGCGCACCGCGACCCTCACCCGTACGACGAGCGAGTCGTCGATCGAGCTCGAACTCGACCTCGACGGCACCGGCGAGAGCAGCATCGACACGAGCGTGCCGTTCTACGACCACATGCTCACGGCGTTCGCGAAGCACTCGCTGACCGACCTGCGCGTCACCTCGCGCGGCGACACACACATCGACGTCCACCACACGGTGGAGGACACGGCGATCGTGCTCGGCCAGGCGATCCGCCAGGCGCTCGGCGACAAGTCGGGCATCTCGCGGTACGGCGACGCGCTCGTGCCGCTCGACGAGGCGCTCGCGCAGGCCGTCGTCGACATCTCGGGCCGGCCCTACCTCGTGCACACGGGCGAACCCGAGGCGTTCCCGCTGCACCTCATCGGCGGCCACTTCACCGGATCCATGGTGCGCCACGCGTTCGAGGCGCTCACCTTCCACGCGGGCCTCACGGTGCACGTGCGGGTACTCGCGGGCCGCGATCCCCACCACATCGCCGAGGCCGAGTTCAAGGCGCTCGCGCGCGCCTTCCGGCAGGCGAAGGCGCTCGATCCGCTGGTCAGCGGCATCCCGTCGACCAAGGGCGCGCTCTGATGGCAGAGGGCGCCCCGCTCGTCGCGGTCCTCGACTACGGATCCGGCAATGTCCACTCGGCCGTCAAGGCGCTCGAGGCCGCGGGTGCCGACGTGCGGCTCACGCGCGATCGAGGGCTCGTGGCGGATGCCGACGGGCTCCTCGTGCCGGGCGTCGGCGCCTTCAGCGCCGTCATGGACCAGCTGAACGCGATCCGCGGCGGCGAGCTCATCGAGCGCCGCCTCGCGGGCGGGCGCCCCGTGCTCGGCATCTGCGTGGGCATGCAGGTCATGTTCGAGCGCGGCATCGAACGCGGCGCCGACACCGAGGGGCTCGGGGAGTGGCCGGGCACGGTCGAGCGACTCGACGCGCCCGTCGTGCCGCACATGGGCTGGAGTACGGTCGAGGTCGGCGAGGGATCGCGCCTCTTCCGCGGGCTCGAGTCCGAGCGGTTCTACTTCGTGCACTCGTACGCCGCGCAGGAGTGGAGCCTCGACGTCACCCCGCCGTTCCCGCAGCCGTCCGTCACCTGGGCGACGCACGGACGGCCGTTCCTCGCCGCCGTCGAGAACGGTCCGCTCGCGGCGACCCAGTTCCACCCCGAGAAATCGGGCCCCGCGGGCATCGCCCTGCTGCGCAACTGGCTCGGCACCCTCGCGTCCTGAGGCCGATTGGCCCCGGGCGCCCGGGAGGTCTAGCCTTGTCGCTTGTGCGCACCGCGAGAGAGTCTCGCGGCCACCGAGGAGAGATGAACGACTTCGCATCCACCCCCGGACTCACCCTCCTTCCCGCCGTCGACGTCGCAGGCGGCAAGGCCGTCAGGCTGACGCAGGGCGAGGCCGGGTCCGAGACGAACTACGGCGACCCCATCGAAGCGGCCGAGCAGTGGCGCGATCAGGGCGCCGAGTGGCTCCACCTGGTCGACCTCGACGCGGCCTTCGGGCGCGGCAACAACACCGCCGTGCTGCGCAAGGTCATCAAGCACATGAAGGGCGTGAGCGTCGAGATCTCGGGTGGCATCCGCGATGACGCGTCGCTCGAGGCGGCGCTCGCGAGCGGCGCGGAGCGCGTCAACCTCGGCACCGCGGCCCTCGAGAACCCCGACTGGACCGAGGCGGTCATCGCGCGCTACGGCGACGCGATCGCGGTGGGCCTCGACGTCCGCGGCACGACGCTCGCCGCCCGCGGCTGGACGCAGGAGGGCGGCGACCTGTGGGACGTGCTCGACCGCCTCGAGCGCGCCGGCTGCGCCCGCTACGTCGTGACCGACGTCACGAAGGACGGCACGCTACAGGGCCCGAACCTCGACCTGCTCCGCCAGATGACCGACCGCACCGACAAGCCCGTCGTGGCCTCGGGCGGCATCTCGAGCCTCGACGACATCGCCGCGCTGCGAGACCTCGTGCCGGCGGGCGTCGAGGGCGCGATCGTGGGCAAGGCGCTGTACTCGGGCGCGTTCACGCTCGCCGAGGCCCTGGATGTCGCCGGCCTCTGAGCAGACCCCGGGCGAGGGGGAGGGGCGAGCCCTTCCCCCTCACCTCGCGGGCGGCGCCGACTCCGCCGGCCAGCCGTGGGCGGGCCGCACCTTCCAGCCGAATCCCGCGGCAGGCGACGACGGATCCGCTGATCCCGCGCTGTGGGCGGCGCTCACGGGCTTCCGCGACGGCACGGCCGACGAGACCGCAGTCGTCGACGCGCTGCGGCGGGCTCGGGTGCTCGTGCCGCTCATCGCCGAGAAGGGCGAGGAGGGCGTCGGGCCGACGGGGCTGAAGGTCGACAAGACGCAGGAGCTGTCGATCGTCACGGTCGCTGCGCCCGACGGCCGAAAGGTGCTGCCTGCGTTCAGCAGCGTCGACACGATGCGCGCCTGGAACGCCGAGGCGCGCCCCATCCCCGTCGCCGGCACGCGCGCCGCGCTCGCGGCCGCGGGGGAGGACACCGACCTCGTCGTGCTCGACCCCGCAAGCCCGACCGAGTTCGTCGTGCGACGCCCCGCCGTGTGGGCGATCGCGCAGGAGCAGGCCTGGACGCAGCCCTGGCGCAGCGCCGAAGTGGTCTCGGCATTCCGCGAGTCGATCGCCTCCGAGCTCGCGGTGCACGATCTGCGCGTCGCGTCGGGGGATCCCGCGGCCCGGCTGCGCGGACCCGAGGTGACGGTCACGCTGTCGCTCATGCAGGGGCTGGATCGCGCCGAGCTCGACACGATCCTCGGCCGCCTCGCGCGTCGCTGGGCGGCCGACGATCGCATCGCCGTGCTCGTCGACTCGATGCAGGTCGGGCTCGAGGCGAGCCCCGACTGATCGTCAGATGACGGAGCCCGTGTACTTCTCGCCCGGGCCCTGACCCGGCGCGTCGGGGATCGTCGAGATTTCGCGGAAGCGCAGCTGCAGCGAGCGCAGCCCGTCGCGGATCGGGCGGGCGTGCATGTCGCTGATCTCGGGGGCCGCGGCCGTCACGAGGCCCGCGAGGGCGTTGATGAGCTTGCGCGCCTCGTCGAGGTCGGTGAACTGCTCTGCGTTCGGATCCTCGCCCAGGCCGAGCTTGACGGCGGCGGCGCTCATGAGGTGCACGCACGAGGTCGCGATGACCTCGACGGCGGCGACGTCGGCGATGTCGCGCGCGGCGTCGGTGGCGGCCGTCGCGCGATCCTGTTCCTCCCACCGCGCGACGCGTTCGGCATCGTAGGCGTGTGCGTGAGCGGACTGGTCACCGGGGGTGGTATGCATCGACTGCTTTCTGTTAGACTGCTTCGGGCTCCGAGACTATTCTCGGACGAAAGAGGATCCTCATCCCACCCGCGCTTGCCGCTCCAGGCTACCGGGTCACGAAACACTCCGTTCGCTGTAGGGCGAGCTGGGGCGAGCCGTACGGTTCGTCCGCAGGGTGAAGTGCGCGCACAGCTGGTCGCGTGGCACGGGTGGATGCTGATCTCTCTCCCGCCCGTGACGCGATCCACGTGTCACGGTGGCTCATCGACTACCGCACCCTAGGAGTTCCGCATCAGCGATCCCCGCATCAACGAGCGCATTCGTGTGCCCGAGGTCCGTCTCATCGGCCCGGGCGGCGAACAGATCGGCGTCGTCCGCAGTGAGGTGGCGCTGCGCCTCGCACAGGAGGCCGACCTCGACCTCGTCGAGGTGGCTCCCAACTCGCGTCCTCCCGTAGCCAAGATCATGGACTACGGAAAGTTCAAGTACGAGACCGCGCAGAAGGCCAAGGAAGCACGCCGCAACCAGGCCAACACCGTGCTCAAGGAAGTTCGCTTCCGCCTGAAGATCGACCAGCACGACTACGACACGAAGCGCAAGCGCGCCGAGGGCTTCCTCAAGGCGGGCGACAAGGTCAAGGCGATGATCCTGTTCCGCGGCCGCGAGCAGCAGCGCCCCGAGATGGGCGTGCGCCTCCTGATGAAGTTCGCGGAAGAGGTCTCCGAACTCGGCACGGTCGAGTCGCGCCCGAAGATCGACGGCCGCAACATGGTCATGATCATCGCTCCGACGAAGAACAAGTCCGAGGCGAAGGCCGAGCAGAACGCCCAGCGTGCGGCCAACAAGAAGGCGGCCCGCGACGCGAAGCACGCGGCGAAGGCCCCCGACGCGCCCGAGGGCGAGTAGTCACCCCGAAATGTCTTCCCGCCGAAAGGCGGGCAGCACCCACGTCGTCCTCGGGAGAGGGCGCACACGTCAAGGAAAGAACAATGCCGAAGCAGAAGACCCACTCGGGCGCCAAGAAGCGCTTCAAGATCACCGGCAGCGGCAAGCTCAAGAAGCAGCAGTCGGGCATGCGCCACAACCTCGAGCACATGTCGACTCGCCGCAAGCGTCGTCTGAACCAGGACCAGCTGGTCTCGGGCAACGACGCCAAGACGGTCAAGAAGCTCCTCGGTCGCTGAGCGACCCGCAATCGGTTAAGGAAACTCACTCATGGCTAGAGTCAAGCGCGCAGTCAACGCGCAGAAGAAGCGTCGCGTCATCCTCGAGCGTGCCTCGGGCTACCGGGGTCAGCGTTCGCGCCTGTACCGCAAGGCGAAGGAGCAGGTCACCCACTCGCTCGTCTACGCGTACCGCGACCGCCGCAAGCGCAAGGGCGACTTCCGCCGCCTGTGGATCCAGCGCATCAACGCGGGCGCCCGCGCGAACGGCCTCACCTACAACCGCTTCATCCAGGGCCTGAACCTGGCCGGCGTCGAGGTCGACCGTCGCATGCTCGCCGAGCTGGCCGTCAACGAGCCCGCGACGTTCGCGACGCTCGTCGAGGTCGCGAAGGGCGCGCTGCCCTCCGACGTCAACGCGCCCAAGGCCGCGTAAGACGCACCCGCTGTACGAGGGGCACCCCGGTCGGGGTGCCCCTCGTCGTGTTTCGGCCGTCCGGATAACCCCCGGATTCCGCGCCGCGCGGTGCGAAACGCTTGTGTGCGATATGCCGTGGGGTGTGGACTGTGGCGCATGGCCGAGCACACGCGTCCCGCAGGCGGCGCGCACCCGAGCGTGTCCGTCGTGATCCCCGCGCACAACGAGGAGCAGATCATCGAGCGATGCCTCCTCGCGCTGTGCGCACAGGTCGGAGAGCGCGACGAGATCATCGTGGTCGACAACGCCTCCTCCGATGCGACGGCGCGGCTCGCGGCGCGCTTTCCGCACGTGCGCGTCGTCGACGAGCCGCGCCCGGGCGTGACGTTCGCGCGCACGACGGGGTTCGACGCGGCATCCGGCGACATCGTCGCGCGCATCGACGCCGACTCGGTCGTCGCGGGCGACTGGATCGCGCGGATCCGGCGCACGTTCG
>JAJUIM010000296.1 GCA_029267645.1 Microbacterium sp. | reverse complement strand
CCTTGTCGTCGATGAGGCGACGCACGAGCGCGACGGCCTCGTCGACCGGCACGCCGTTGCGCTGGGTGCCGTCGCGGAAGCGGAACGAGACGGTGCCGGCCGAACGGTCCTGCTCGCCCGCGATGAGGATGAGCGGCACCTTCTGCGTCGTGTGCGTGCGGATCTTCTTCTGCATGCGGTCGTCGGAGTGGTCGACCTCGGCGCGAACGCCCTCGGCGCGCATCCGGTCCACGACCTCGCCGAGGTAGTCGGCGTACTCGTCGGCGACCGGCACACCCATGACCTGCACTGGTGCGAGCCACAGCGGGAAGTCGCCCGCGTAGTGCTCGAGCAGGATCGCGAAGAAGCGCTCGATGGATCCGAACAGCGCGCGGTGGATCATGATCGGGCGCTGCTTGGATCCGTCGGCCGCCGTGTACTCGAGGCCGAAGCGCTCGGGCAGGTTCGGGTCGACCTGCACGGTCGACAGCTGCCACACGCGGCCGAGCGCGTCGCGCGTCTTCAGGTCGATCTTGGGGCCGTAGAAGGCGGCCTCGCCCGGCACCTCGGTGAGCTTGAGCCCGCTCGCGACGGCGACGTTGCGCAGCGCGTTCGTCGAGTCCTCCCAGAACTCGTCGGAGCCGATCCACTTCGCCTTCTCGTCGTCGCGCATCGACAGCTCGAGCTCGAAGTCGTTCAGGCCGAAGTCGCGCAGCATCGAGATGATGAACTCGAGGACCTTCGTCACCTCGCCCTCGAGCTGTTCGTGCGTGACGAACAGGTGCGAGTCGTCCTGTGTGAACCCGCGCACGCGCGTGAGGCCGTGCAGCGCGCCCGAGAGCTCGTTGCGGTACACCGTGCCGTTCTCGGCGAAGCGGAGCGGGAGGTCCCGGTAGCTGCGCGCACGCTCCTTGTAGATGAGGATGTGCATGGGGCAGTTCATGGGCTTCAGGTAGTAGTCGGAGCCCTGCTTCGTGATCTCGCCCTGCTCGTCGCGCTCCTCGTCCATGAGGATGGGAGGCCAGATGCCGTCGGCGTAGGTCTGCAGGTGGCCCGAGACGCTGAACAGGTCGCTCTTGGCGATGTGCGGCGTATACACGTAGGTGTAGCCGTGCGCGATGTGCTGGCGCCTGGCATGCTGCTCCATCTCGCCGCGGATGATGCCGCCGCGGGGGTGCCAGACCGAAAGGCCCGATCCGATCTCGTCGGGGAACGAGAAGAGATCGAGCTCGCGGCCGAGCTTGCGGTGGTCGCGCTTCGCTGCCTCGGCGAGACGATCCTTGTACGCGACGAGCTCGTCCTTCGTCGGCCACGCGGTGCCGTAGATGCGCTGCAGCTGCGCGTTCTTCTCGCTGCCGCGCCAGTACGCGCCGGCCACGCGCAGCAGGTCCCAGCCGTTGCCCACCATACGGGTGGTCGGCACGTGCGGGCCGCGGCACAGGTCGCCCCAGCGCGTCTCGCCCGACTTCGGGTCGACGTTGTCGTAGATCGTGAGCTCGCCTGCGCCGACCTCGACGCTCGCGCCCTCGGCTGCCTCCTTCGAGCCGCCCTTCAGCGAGATCAGCTCGAGCTTGAACGGCTCGTGGGCGAGCTCTGCGCGGCCCTCGTCGTCGGTGATGACGCGGCGCACGAAGCGCTGCCCCTCCTTGACGATGCGCTGCATCTCCTTCTTGATGGCCTTCAGGTCATCGGGCGTGAAGGGCTCGTCGACCTGGAAGTCGTAGTAGAAGCCATCGGTGATGAACGGCCCGATGCCGAGCTTCGCCGAGGGGTTCAGCCGCTGCACGGCCTGCGCGAGCACGTGCGCAGTCGAGTGGCGCAGGACGTTGAGTCCGTCCTCGCTATCGATCGTGACCGGCTCGGTCGTCTGCGTGTCCGTGACCTCAGCGGCGAGGTCGGTCAGCGTGCCGTCGACGCGCATCGCGACGACGTTCTTCTCGGGGTACAGGTCGAATCCAGTGGTCACCTGACCATCCTATTCCCGCGCCGGCACCGCCCTCGTCGGGGCCTCCCAGGCGGCGGCGCGCACCCGGCCGGGCAACGAGAAAGCCCCCGGCCAGGGGCCGGGGGCTGATGCTGAGCGGATGACGAGACTCGAACTCGCGACCCTCACCTTGGCAAGGTGATGCGCTACCAACTGCGCTACATCCGCGGATGCGAAAGCCCCCGCTGACGGGGGCTTCGTGCGCGATACTGGGATCGAACCAGTGACCTCTTCCGTGTCAGGGAAGCGCGCTACCGCTGCGCTAATCGCGCTCGTGAGAGCTGTTCAATTGTAACGAGGTGGCGACGGGATTCGAACCCGTGTAAACGGCTTTGCAGGCCGGTGCCTAGCCTCTCGGCCACGCCACCGTGTGGGATTCGAACCCGCGTGCCGAGCCACCGAAGTGACTGCTGCACTCGAGCGGATGACGAGACTCGAACTCGCGACCCTCACCTTGGCAAGGTGATGCGCTACCAACTGCGCTACATCCGCGTTTCGCGTCCGACGCTTTCGCCCCGGGCACTTGAAATACATTAGCCCACATCGCGGCCGCAGCCAAACCGGATCCGCCGTCCGGGCGTGTCCGCCAGGCGCGACACCCCCGGCGTCCGCGCCGATGTCGCAGGGCTCCCGCGATCCTGTAGTATTGCTTCTCGTGCCGGTCGGCACAACAACTCCACACGGGCGATTGGCGCAGTTGGTTAGCGCGCTTCCTTCACACGGAAGAGGTCGTGGGTTCGAGTCCCGCATCGCCCACGGGTCTGTCCGATGAACGGTGTGTGGGGTCCGGCGGTTTTCATTAGTGAGTGGTTCTTTCGAACCGTCCGGCGAAGGTGATCGCGAACGCGTTCAGCGCGGGCTTCCACCTCATCACCCAGCGTGCCCGGCCCCCGCCGG
>JAJUIM010000184.1 GCA_029267645.1 Microbacterium sp. | reverse complement strand
GCTGTACATGGTCGGCATCGGCCTCGTCGCGACGATCGCGTTCATCATCGCCGAGTCGAAGGTCGCCGAGCCGCTCATCCCGCTGTCGCTGTTCCGCAACCGCACCTTCACGCTGACCGTGCTCGCGTCGATCGCGATCGGCCTGTCGATGTTCGGCACCGCCGTCTACCTCGGCCAGTACATGCAGATCTCGCGCGGCTTCGGTCCGACCGAGGCCGGCCTGCTCACGATCCCGATGGCGTTCGGCATGCTCGGCTCGTCGACCGTCGTCGGCCAGCTCATCACGCGCACGGGCAAGTGGAAGCGCTATGTCGTCTTCGGCGCGATCTCGCTCACGGTCGGCACCGCGCTGCTGTCGACGCTGCACTACGACACCCCGCTGTGGCTCGTCGGCGTGTACATGTTCTTCGTGGGCATGGGCACGGGCACGACGATGCAGAACCTCGTGCTCGTCGTGCAGAACTCGGCCGACCCGTCACAGATGGGCGTCGCGAGCTCGGGCGTGAACTTCTTCCGCTCGGTCGGCGGCACCGCCGGCGTCGCGGTCATGGGATCCGTGCTCGCCGCGAGCATGACGAGCCAGGTGAAGGACCGCATGGCCGAGATCGGCCAGGCCGTCGCCGCGATGGGCGAGAAGGGCGCGGAGGTCGCGCAGAGCCTCGCGGGCGGATCCCTCCCCCCGACGCGCGAGCTGCCCGAGGGCATCGCAGTCATCATCGAGGACATCTCGGCCAACGCGATCTCGCACGCGTTCCTCGTGGGCGTGCCGCTCGGGATCCTGAGCTTCATCGCGATCTGCTTCATCCCGAACAAGCCGCTCACGACGAAGACGGCCGTCGAGCGCCTGCAGGAGCAGCGCGCGCAGTCGGAGAACGGCGAGCACGCGGGTGCCGAGCAGGCCGGATCTGTCGCCCTGGCGGCGACGGGTGCCACACCGACGCTCAGCTCCCACGATGCCGCCCGAGACGGCGGCAACCGGGAGAATCGGGACGATGACTGACGCACCGGACGAGGATCCGCGGGACGAGGCGATGCGAGCGGTCGAGGCCGGGCTGAGCGGGATCTTCGCGCAGTACCGCCGCCTCATCCGCCGCAACGCCGAGGCCATGCACCCCGGCATGCTGCCCGGCACCTACAAGCTGTTCACGGTCATCGTGCGCCAGGCGCCCGTGACGGCGTCGGAGCTCGGCGAGTGGCTCGAGATGGACAAGAGCCAGATCAGCCGGCTCGTGAAGGAGCTCGAGGAGCTCGGGCTCGTATCGCGGCGCCCCGACGAGACCGACAGGCGCTCGTACGTGATCGAGCCGACGGAGGAGGGGCGCGAGCGGCTCGAGCTCGCGCGCACGCCCCAGGAGGCGACCCTGCGGGATCGGCTGAGCGCATGGGAGGTCGACGACGTGCGGCGACTCGGCGAGCTGCTGCACGCGCTCACCGACCACCGCGCGGAGCCGGCCGACTGAGGCGGACGCGAATGGGGCCGGGCTGCGTCATCGCAGCCCGGCCCCTTCGCGTCATGACCCGTTGACGTACGTGCAGGTGGGGGCGCCGACGAGCAGCGGCACCGACACGTCGATGCGCGACGACTGCGGCGAGGTCCAGGCCGCGCCGCCCGGTGTCGTCCACTGCAGCCCGAGCGAGACCGAGTACGACTGGCCGAGCAAGCCCCCGAGGATGTCGCCCAGCAGGCTGCCCGAGAACGTCGTCGTGTAGACACCGTTCACGGGCCCCGTCGTCGTGACGGTGCGGCCCGGGCCGCCGTTGACCGACCACAGCGCGTTCGCGGCCGTGAGCTGTGAGTACGGCTCGGTCGCGGCCGGCCAGCGCCACGTCACGCGCAGCACGTTGTTGAGCCCGAGCACGGGCCGCGCGCACGTCGTGATCCCCGTGATCTGCGGCGGCGCGAGCCGCAGCGCCGTCACGGTCTGCGTCGACGCCGTCACCTCCTGATCGGTGAACGCCGCGTCGGTGTCGGCCTGCCGCGGCACGACGACGAGCACGCCGATCGCGACGGCCGCGACGACGCACGCGAGCGCCCTGCGCACGCGCCTCACGGATCCGACCTCCTGCGCCGCGCGACGAGCGCCGCGCCGGCGGCCGCCATGAAGCACGCCGCGAGGACCGCCGCGCCGCCCGCGAACGCGGCGCCCGTCGGCTCGAGCGGCGCCGCGGGATCCTCGCCCGGCGGCTCGGGCCCGACGCCGATCTCCTCCCCCGCCCCGCGCGCGACGATCCGCAGGTCGGTCGCGCCTTCGAGCGATCCCTCCTCCGCGGGCTCGACGAGGATCCGCAGGTGCGCCGTCTCGGTCGCCGGCATGCTGAGGAGGTCGTCGGCGGCTCCGCCGAGCGGCACGTCTTCGAGCGGGCGCAGCTCGGCCGCCCCCTGCGCGCACGCGCCGTCGACCCACGCGACGGGGCAGCGCGCGACCCCCGCGCGCAGCGCCAGCTGGCCATCGCCCGCGAGCTCGACCGCGATCCGCCCCGGCTCGCCCGGCGTCGCGCTCACGTCGACGGTCCACGCGATCGCCTCGCCAGGCTCGAGGCTGCGAGCCGCGTCGCGGTCGAGCTGCGACACGAGCCGCAGCCGGTCGCCCTCGATGACCTCGCGGTCGGGCGCCGCGTGGCCCGCGGCCGGCGCGGCGAGGAGCGCGAGGGCGGCGACGAGTGCGGCGGCGGGGCGGAGCATCGGCATCACGCGCCCTCCGCGGCCGCCCCGTCCGGAGCCGCCGCATCGTCTCGTGATCCCTTGGGCCAGAACGCCCACCCGACGAGCACGCCCGCCGCGAGCGTGAGCCCCGCCATGACGAGCGGCTGCCCGAACCACACGATGACGGGCGCGACGCCCGGCACCGAGAAGAGCACCTCCCGCACCGTCGTGACCGTGTACGGCAGCGGATCGTCGGACTCGTTCGCGTCGCCGCGCATCGTGATGACGCGCTCGGCGGCGCGCTCGCCCGCCGACACGCTCGTCACGCGGTGCGTCACGGGCAGCTGCCCGCCGCCGCGATCGACCGTGACGACGTCGCCGACCTCGACGTCGCTCGCGGGCACCTCGCGGACGACCGCGACGGATCCGCTCGGGATCGTCGGCGCCATCGAGCCCGTGCGGAACATCATGAGCGTGATGTCGAGCGCCAGGGCGAGGCCCGCGAGCACGAGGCAGACGACGCCCGCGGCGGCCGCGATCCACAGCGCGACCTCGCCCGCGACGGAGCCCGCCCCGGATCGCTCGCGCGCCGCGTGCCGCGCGCCGACCGTGGCCGTCATGTGGACTGCGCCTGCACGTTCCACGTGGCCGAGAGCGTCGTGCCCTGCGCGGCGTTGCCCGTCTCGGGCGGCAGCGTGATGGCGAAGCAGTACGTGACGGTGTTGCCGGACGCGGCCTGCAGTGACTGGGACTGCGTCGCGCTCGTCGTGAGCGTCGAGCCGGGCGGCACGATGACGGTGCCCGAGGCGAACGTGGTCGCGGAACACGTCGTGCCCGACACGACGCTCACGCCGTAGCGCAGGTAGGTGCCGAGGCCCGCGCCGTTGCCGCCGTCGGCCGTGAGCAGCGCCGTGCCGGCGACGGATCCGCCGATCGTGCGCACGCGGAAGGCCGAGTAGGCCGTCGCGCCGGGCGCGAGCGCGTTCGTCGGGATGTCGAAGGCCAGCTGCGCGGCGGATCCCCGCGTCGCGTGCTCGCCGAAGGCGGCCGTGCCCGACGCGCCCTCGATGCCGAAGCGCCCCGCCGTCATGGTCGCGGTCGTGTACTCGGGATCGGTCCACGCCGCGAGCGTCGACGCGCCGCCGATGCCGAGCACGACGCCAGCCGCGAGGATCGCCCGGATGCGGCGCGAGGCGAGCGAGCGCCTCCGCCGCGTGCGCACCCGCGCAGTCATGTCAGCTGGCGTCAGCCGACGTGGCCTGGAACTCCCACGTCGCGGTCGTCGCGGCGCCCTGCGTCAGGTCTTCCGCCGCCTGCACCTCGATGCACAGCTGCCACGCGAGGCCCGGGCCGTCGGCGCCCGGCGCGACGTCGACCGTGCCGGTCGCCGTGTTCTCGGTGAGGGTCGCGCCCTCGCCGAGCACGGTCCCGAGGTCGATGCGCGACGCGTCGCACGGCTCGCCCGGCCCCAGCGCGACGACCTTGTACGAGAACTCGTCTGAGGCGCCCGTCGCGGCGATCGACGCCTGCGCGACGGTGCCGCCGACCGTCGTGTCCTCGTCGAGGCGCACGAAGAACGAGTCGTACGCGGTCTCGCCGGGCGACATGTTGGAGGTCTCGGACACGAACTCGACCGCGTCGAGCTGCGCCGCCGCATCAGCCGTCGCGTGGTCGGCGTAGGTCGCGTTGTCGAGGGATCCCTCGAGGTTGAACGTGCCCGTCGAGAACGTGCCGCCCGCGAACTCGGAGTCGTTCCAGTTGGCGAGCGTGTAGGCGGCGCCGATGCCGACGACGACGCCTCCGGCGAGGATCGCGAGGACCTTGCGGCGGCGAGTACGAGAGGGGGCCATGTGCATC
>JAJUIM010000154.1 GCA_029267645.1 Microbacterium sp. | reverse complement strand
CTCGGGAACCGCTCACGCGCGGGCACGGTGCCGATCTTCCGTTCGGAACCGCGAGCGTAGGAGCGGTCAACCCCGCCGCGCGCGGAGCACGACGGGGGTGAGGACCCAGCCCGCCGCCGTCTCGTTGCGGCGCGGCCGCTGCCCGTCGTCGTCCACGCCTCGGCGCTACTGCGGGAGGGTCGAGGACGCGACGGGGTGCGTTGGGGACATCAACCCTGCGCGATCACACGCACGGGGCAGCGCGCGACGCCAGCGCGCGCGATTCGGGCATCGGCTGTCACGAGGGTCGCGTCGTAGGCCTCACCGACGGCAACGTAGCCCGCATCGTAGGCGCTGAGGTTGTCGCGCAGGCTCCACATCCGGGCGAGCAGCGGCCCGGTGGGCGCCACGATCACGGTCACTTCCTGCAACCAGCCGACCGAGCGCTCGGCACGCGCGAGCCCGAGCTTGCCCCCGCGCACGAGACCGCGAATCACTGACAGCACCTCCGTGCGCCAGTGCTCAGGAACAGCCCAGTCAGGATCCGCCCGCAACACGTCGATCGCCTCTCGCGCACGAGAATCAAGGTCGCCGCGCGCAAAGAGCATCGCGGTCGCCGACGCGTCGGGAACGATCATCCTCTACGCGACTCGTCGAGCACGTTGCTGACGTCTGAAGCCGTGAAGCTCGCCTCACCGGGCCACTCACGGATCTCATCGATGAGGCGAACGTTCTTCAGGAAACTCACCTCTCGAACGACGACGCCCCGCAGGTAGGCGTTCAGGCTCTGGCCGTTCTGACGAGCTCGTTCCGCGAGCGCATCACGGACGTCATCGGGAACATCACGGATCTGCAATGCAGTCATGCATGCATACTACATGCGTATTGCATGCATCCTCTACCCCAGCATCGCCCTGTCGTCGAAGCTCGCGCCCTTGATCTTGCCGAACTCCGCCATGAGGGCCTCGACCGTGAGCTCGCGCTTGGCGCGCTCGTCGGCCTCGAAGACGATGCGTCCCTCGTGCATCATGATCAGGCGGTTGCCGAGCTCGAGCGCCTGCTGCATGTTGTGCGTGACCATGAGGGTCGTGAGGCCGCCCTGTTCGACGATGCGCGCCGTGAGCGAGGTCACGAGCGCCGCGCGCTGCGGATCCAGCGCCGCCGTGTGCTCGTCGAGCAGGAGGATCCGCGGATGCGTGAACCCCGCCATGAGCAGCGACAGCGCCTGGCGCTGGCCGCCCGACAGCAGACCCACCTTCGTGCCGAGGCGGTTCTCGAGGCCCAGCTCGAGCGACTGCAGCTCCTCGACGAAGCGCGCGCGGCGCTTCTTCGTGACCCCGAGGCGCAGCCCGCGGCGCTTGCCGCGCAGCAGCGCGAGCGAAAGGTTCTGCTCGATCGTGAGGTCGGGCGCCGTGCCGGCCATCGGATCCTGGAACACGCGCCCCACGAACTTCGCGCGGCGGTGCTCGCTCAGCCGGTTGACGGTCGTGCCGTCGATGTCGATCGTGCCCTGATCGACGGGGATCCGCCCCGCGATCGCGTTGAGCAGCGTCGACTTGCCGGCGCCGTTCGATCCGATGACCGTGACGAAGTCGCGCTCCTCGAGGCGCAGGTCGAGGTCGACGAGCGCGCGGCGCTCGTTGACGGATCCGGGGAAGAACGTCTTGCTGACGCGGTCGATTGCGAGCAACGTCACACCACCTCCGCCGTCGCGGGCTGTTCGCGGCGGGGCGCGCGCCCGCCCCGCATGTCGCGCCACGAGGGCACGCGCTTGAGCACGCCCCACCGCGGCAGCAGGAGCGCGACGACGACGAGCGCCGCCGTGATGGCCTTCATGTCGTTCGGGTTCAGGCCCACCTGCAGCGCCGCGAAGATGATGATGCGGTAGATCACGGCGCCCACCACGACCGCGAGGCTCGCGAGGAAGATGAAGCGCTGGCCGAGCACGGCCTGGCCGAGGATGACCGAGGCGAGGCCGACGAGGATGAGGCCGATGCCCATGCTGATGTCGGCGAAGCCCTGGTACTGCGCGACGAGCGCGCCGCACAGCCCGACGAAGCCGTTCGAGATCGCGAGCGTGAGGATCGTGGTGCCGTCGGTGTTCGCGCCGAGGCTGCCGATCATCTGCTTGTTGTTGCCGGTTGCCTGGATCGCGAGGCCGAGGTCGGTCGAGAGGAACCAGTCGACGAGCAGCTTCAGGACGAAGACGCCGACGAAGAAGATGAGCACGGGGACCCACGTGCGCCCGAGCAGCTGCGCATCGCGCAGCGGCGTCACGATCGTCTCCTCGCGCAGCAGCGGCACGTTGGCGCCGCCCATGATCCTTAGATTCACCGACCACAGCGCGATCATCGTGAGGATCCCCGCCAGCAGGCCGTCGATGCGGCCCTTCGTGTGCAGCAGACCCGTGACGAGCCCGGCGACGAGCCCGGCCGCGCCGCCCGCGAGCGTCGCGAGCACGGGGTTCTGCCCGCTCGTGATCATCGCCGCGGCGACGGCGGCGCCCATCGTGAAGCTGCCGTCGACCGTGAGGTCGGGGAAGTTGAGGACCCGGAAGGTGAGGTAGACGCCCAGCGCCATGACCCCGTAGATCAGGCCGAGCTCGACCGCTCCGATCATGCGCGGTTACTCGATGACGCGGTCGGCGCGGTCGGTGACCGACGCGGGCAGCTCGACGCCCATGCGCTCGGCAGCGGCCGGGTTGACGATGAGCTCGACCTCGTTCGACGTCTCGACCGGCATC
Source organism: Microbacterium sp. (assembly GCA_029267645.1). Lineage (GTDB taxonomy): Bacteria > Actinomycetota > Actinomycetes > Actinomycetales > Microbacteriaceae > Microbacterium. The sequence continues at coordinate 2,561 of JAJUIM010000154.1, read as the reverse complement.
TCGGCCGGGTCGGCGCCGTCCTGCAGGATCTTCGCCGCCATCTCGCCCGTCTGGTAGCCGAGCTTCGTGTAGTCGATGCCGATCGTCGCGATCGCGCCGTTCTCGACGGGGCCCGCGTCACCGCTCACGACGGGGATCTGCGCCTGCTCGGCCACCTGGATGAGCGCGGCGATGCCCGAGACGACCGTGTTGTCGGTGGGCACGTAGATCGCGTCGACGTCGCCGAGCGACTGCGCCGCCTGCTGCACCTCGGCCGAGTTCGAGACCGTGGCCTCCTCGATCGTGATGCCGAGGTCGGCAGCCGCCTCCTTGGCGAGCTCGACCTGCACCTCGGAGTTGACCTCGCCCGAGCTGTAGACGATGCCGACCGACTCGGCGTCGGGCGCGATCTCGGTCAGCAGCTCGAGCTGGTCGGCGACGGGGTTGAGGTCGCTCGTGCCCGTGACGTTGGCGCCCGGGGCGTCGTTCGACGAGACGAGGCCCGCCTCCTCGGCGTCGGTCACGGCCGTGAAGAGCACGGGGATGTCCATGATCGACTGCGCCGCGGCCTGCGCGGCGGGCGTCGCGACCGTGAAGACGAGGTCGAGGTCTCCGCCCGACGCGAAGGTCGTGGCGATCGTGTTGGTGTTCGCGACCTCGCCCTGCGCGTTCTGGTCGTCGTATTCGGCCTCGATGCCCGCGTCGGCGATGGCCTCCTTGAAGCCCTCGGTCGCGGCGTCGAGCGCGGGGTGCTGCACGAACTGCAGCACGCCGATCTTCGCCTGATCGGATCCTCCCTCACCCGCCGATCCGCCGTCCGACGACGAGCAGGCGGCAAGGGAGACGAGCGCAGCGGCGGCGACGCCGGCGACGGCCAGACGGCGCGGACGGAGGTGAGACATGTGACTTCCTTGTGGCACGCGAGGGGCGGGGTTGTCCTGATCGTAGCGGTTCCCCGCGCCCCGCCTCACCCCTGCATACGCGCCAGCGCCGCGTCGGTGCGCAGCACGACCTCGGGATCGTACGTCGAGACCGTCGCGAGGATCTCCTCCGCGCCAGTCGCCTCGGCGATCCGCGCGAGCTCGCCCGCGACCTCGTCGGTCGTCCCGGCGACGGCGGAGCGGATCCATCCCTCGATCGATCGCGCCTTCTTCGGGTTCGTCACGGCGCCCAGCAGGCGCCGCGCTTTGTCGACCGGCTGCAGTGCGCGGAACTCGCCCACGTCGCGCGAATCGGCGAACGCCCACGCCTCGGGCAGCAGCAGCTCGCGCGCCTCGTTGGCCGTCTCGGCGATCGACACCTCGACGCTCGCGATGATCTGCGGCTCGGGCCACTGCTCGCTCGGCCGGAACTCCTGCCGGTACCGGTCGATCGCCGCGCGGTCGCGCAGCAGCGATCCGCCGACAACCGCCGGCAGCCCGAACTCGGCGGCGAGCGACAGGCCGTCGCGGATCGCGAGCAGGAACATAGGCGGCGGATCCACGCGCGGGCGGGCCGTGACGGCGCCGCGGCCCGTCAGATACTCGCGCACCTCCTCGACCTCGGCCGCATATTCGCCCTCGCCGAGCTCCGTGCGGCCGAGCGCGCGGCGGATCGGCGCCGTGAACCCGAGCGATCCGCCGAGCCCCAGGTCGACGCGCCCCGGGTGCATCGCCTCGAGGAGCAGCGCCTGCTCCGCGATCGCGAGTGGCCGGTGGTTCGGCACCATGATGCCGCCCGTGCCGATGCGGATCCGCGACGTGCGCGCCCCGATCGCGGCGAGCAGCACGGCCGGCGACGCGCTCGCGATGCCGGGCACCGCGTGATGCTCGGCGGTCCAGAACCGGTGAATCCCCAGCCCATCGGCCGCGACGGCCCGCGCGATCGTCGTCGCGACCGCCTCGGCGTCAGGCTGCCCCGCCCGCGTGCGGGACCGATCGAGGAGCGAGATGCGCATCGTTCCTCCTCGGTCGCGGCTGCCCTCCCCGCGAGTCTATGAGGGGCGGATGGGCTCGTCGATCCATCTCGCAAACGGCCGGGCGTCTGGCACCTGGTGTTCTTCCGCTGGAACCGGCCGGACGCGCCGACCGCCCGGCTCGTCGAGGAGTGATCGCCAACCGTCAGCGGCTCACGCCCTCACCGCCCGTCGCCTCGGCGACCGCCTTCGCGACGTCCGCGTACGGGGCCGGCATGGCCTCGACGCGCGCCTTGTACTGCCGGTACTGCTTCTTCTGCTCGAGCGATCCCGTGATCGTCTCGATCCACTTCGCTGCCATGGTCACCTGTCTCCTTCGCGAAGCTGTTCGATGCGGTCCTGGAGGAAGCTCCACGTCTTCCAGAACTCGGCGAGCTGATCGCGGCCCTTCGGGTTGAGGGTGAACACCCTGCGGGGCGGACCCTTCTCCGACGGCACCTTCTCGACGTCGACGAAGCCCCGCTGCTCGATGCGCACGAGCAGTGCATACACGGTGCCCTCGACGATTGCGCTGAAGCCGAGATCGCGCAGCTGCGCCGTGATCTCGTACCCATAGGCGGGCTTCTTCGCGAGGATCGCGAGCACGATGCCCTCGAGCGTGCCCTTGAGCATCTCGGTCATCTGGCTG
>JAJUIM010000038.1 GCA_029267645.1 Microbacterium sp. | reverse complement strand
GGGCGCAGGCGCGAGAGCACGCGGCGGCCGTCGGGACCGGGGGCTGCGCGACCCGCGAGGCCTGCGGCTTCCTCGGGCGAGTCCGCGGCCTCGACGGACGGGCGGGCGCCCGCGAGCGACCACTGGAGGAAGTGCGCGTGGTGGTCCCAAAGCCCCGGCACGACCCAGGCGCCGCCTGCGTCGAGCACCGCGCCGCGGTGCACGATCGCCCCGGCAGGCGCGATGTCCGCGATCCCGCCGTCCGCGATCCACACGTCGAACACGCCGTCGCGCTCCGCGTCGGGGTGGGCGAGCAGCTCGCGCCCCTCCCCCGCGATCCGCACGTTCGCGAGCACATCGACCGTCTCACCGCGTTCCATCGCCGCGTCCCTCCTGCGATCCTGCGGCGCCGTCACGCCGCGCGCTGGCAGCTCGGGCACCAGTACAGCTTGCGCGCCTGCATCTCCTCGAGCACGATCTCGGTGCCGCACACGCGGCACGGCAGGCCTGCGCGGTGGTAGACCCAGTGGCGGTCGTCGCGGCTCGCCATCGCGCGGCGCCAGGCGTCGCCCGTCAGGCCGTCCATCGTCATCATCTGGCCCGTCTCGACGCCGACCCGCAGCAGGCGCACCCAGTCACGCCACAGCTCGCGCACGAGCTCCTCGGGAATCGCCTTGCCCGGCGTGTGCGGGTCGATGCGGGCGCGGAAGAGCATCTCGGCGCGGTAGACGTTGCCGATCCCGCTCACCACCGACTGATCCATGAGCAGCTGCCCGATCGCGACCTGACGGCGACGCACGGCGCGGACGAACCGCTCCTCGTTCTCGTCCGGGTTGCCGACGAGCGGGTCGGGGCCGAGGCGGTCGATGACCGCCTGCACGGCCTGCGGATCCTCGACGACGCACGCGGTCGGACCGCGCAGGTCGGCGCAGGTGCGTTCGGTCAGGAGCCTTGCGCGCACCTGGCCGACGACGGGCGGCGGCCACTCGTCGGACTCGTCGCCGAGGCCCTTCGTCTGCTCCGACATGCGCACGTGCGCACGAGCCCGCCGCGGAGCGCCGATCGACGAGAGCGAGTTCTCGCCCGCGTCGTCGAAGACGACGTCGCCCTCGAGCTCCGTGCCGCGCTGGTTCGTCTGCCCGATGCGGCCGTTGGCCGACGCGATCGTGGGGTCGACGAGGATCTCGCCGGCGAAGTCCCACGCCCCGTACAGGCCGAGGTGCACGCGCAGCCAGCGCTCGCCGTCGAACTCGAGGAACATCTGCTTGCCGACGGCCATGGCGCGGCGCATCTCGCTGCCGTCGATCAGCGCGGCGCCGTCGGCGAATCGGCCCTGCGGGCTCGAGACCGCCACGGGGCGCCCCACGAAGTTCCGCTCGAACTGGCGCGCGATGCGGTGGACGGAGTGTCCTTCTGGCATGCCTCAGCCTCGAACGCGCGGCGCCGGCCCGTCGACGAGCGTGCCGTCGGTCTCGTAGGCGGCCACCTGGGCGATGCGGCGCGCGTGGCGCTCCTCGCCCGAGAACGGCGTCGCGACGAAGGTGTCGACGAGGTCGAGCACCTCCTCGACCGCGTGCTGGCGGGCGCCGATCGAGATGACGTTCGCGTCGTTGTGCTCGCGCGCGAGCTCGGCGGTCGAGCGGTTCCACACGAGTGCTGCGCGCACGCCCTCGACCTTGTTCGCCGCGATCTGCTCGCCGTTGCCGGATCCGCCGAACACGACGCCGAGCGCCTCGACGCCCGCTCGCTGATCCGCGATGACCGCCTGAGCCGCGCGGATGCAGAACGCCGGGTAGTCGTCGAGCGCGTCGTACTCGACGGGGCCGTGGTCGACGACCTCGTGGCCCTGGTCGAGGAGGTGGCGCTGCAGCTCGGTCGAGAACTCGAGGCCGGCGTGGTCGGTCGCGATGTGGATGCGCATGGGATCGATCCTAGGGCGTCAGGGCGCGAGGCCCGCTGCCGCGGGACGGAAGCCGAGGCGCACGTTCTCGTCGCTGCCGGGACGCGCCACGTCGTACCAGGGGCCGAGCGGCGTCACGTGCGGCCGCTCGGCGGCGGGCGTGCCCTCGAGGCGCTCCACGATGAGGTCGACGAGCCCCGCGACGTAGGCGGGGTGCGTGCCGGGCGTGCGGGTGCGCACGAACGCGAGCCCCGCATCTGCGGCCGACTGCTTCGCCTCGTTGTCGAGGTCCCACAGCACCTCCATGTGGTCGCTCACGAAGCCGAGTGGCACGACGGCGACCGCCGTCACGCCCTCGCCCGGCAGCGTCGCGATGACGTCGTTGACGTCGGGCTCGAGCCAGGGCTGGCTCGGCGGACCCGAGCGCGACTGGAAGACGAGCGACCAGTCGATGTCGGCCGCCGCCGGGATCTCGTCGGCGAGCCGGCGCATGATGTGCTCGGCGACGGCCGTGTGCTGGGCGACGTACGCGCCGCCGGGGCCGAAGTCGCCGTCGCGGGGGCCCGAGCGCTCCGCGTCGGCCATGGGTACCGAGTGCGTCGAGAAGAGCAGGCGGATCTCTGCGGCGGGGCGCCCCTCGTCGAGCCACGCCGACACGGCGTCGCGCACGCCCTCGTAGAACGGCTCGACGAAGCCGGGGTGGTCGAAGAAGAGCCGCACCTTGTCGATCGTCATGGGGTCGTCGTTCTCGCCGAGCCCCGTGCCGCCCTCGGCCGAGAGCACGCGCGCGAAGTCCTCGCGGTACTGCCGGTCGCTCGAGTACGAGCTGTAGGCGCTCGTCGCGAGCGCGAGCACCGTGCGGTGCCCGTCGGCGTAGGCCCGCGAGACGGCGTCGTCCATCGTCGGGTGCCAGTTGCGATTGCCCCAGTACACGGGCAGGTCGAGGCCGCGGCGGGCGATCTCGGCCTCGAGCGCCGCGAGCAGCTCGCGGTTCTGCTGGTTGATGGGGCTCACGCCGCCGAAGGCCCGGTAGTGGGTCGCGACTTCTTCGAGGCGCTCGTCGGGGATCCCGCGCCCGCCCGTGACGTTCCGGAGAAACGGGATCACGTCCTCCTGCCCCTCGGGGCCGCCGAAGCTCGCGAGGAGAATCGCGTCGTACGCGGTCGGCGTCTCGACGAAGGGGGCCCCGTCCGCGGCTGCGGCGGAGGCGTAGGGAACGGCGGTGGCGGTGTCGGGGGTGCTCACGGATCCATCTTCGCACCTCTGTAGAAATCGAGGCTCAGACTTCCTCCAGACCGGGCGACATCGCGCGTCGCACTCACGCAGGTCACAAAGGGGCAACGTAGGCTGTACCAGTTGCTCGTGTCGCTGGACGTGCGCGGGCGGATCCCCCGATCGACCTCATGGGAGCAATCACAGTGCCTGGAGAGAACCTCACTCGCATCGAAGCGGAGGAGCGCGCGAGCATCGTCGCGACCCGCAGTTACGAAGTCTCCCTCGACCTCACGAAGGGCGAGGAGGTGTTCGGATCGCGCAGCGTCGTGCGTTTCGACGCGACGCCCGGTGCCGAGACCTTCATCGACCTGATCGCGCGCGAGGTGCGCGAGGTCACCCTCAACGGACGCGAGCTCGACCCCTCGGAGGTCTTCGCCGACTCGCGCATCCGCCTCGACCAGCTCGAGGAGTCGAACGAGCTCATCGTCGACGCCGACTGCGAGTACACGAACAGCGGCGAGGGCCTGCACCGGTTCGTCGACCCCGTCGACGGCGAGGCCTACCTCTACACGCAGTTCGAGGTGCCCGACTCGCGCCGCGTCTTCGCGGTGTTCGAGCAGCCCGACCTCAAGGCGACCTTCCAGTTCACGGTGACCGCGCCGTCCGAGTGGAAGGTCGTGTCGAACCAGCCGACGCCCGAGCCGATCCCCCACGAGGACGGCGGCTCGTCGACGTGGGGCTTCGAGCCGACGCCGCGCATCTCGTCGTACATCACGGCGCTCGTCGCGGGCCCGTACGAGGAGGTGCGCGATGAGCTCGTGAACAGCGAGGGGCGCACGATCCCCCTCGGCGTCTTCGCGCGCAAGAGCCTGTGGGCCGACATGGACGCCGAGTACATCTTCGAGAAGACGAAGCAGGGCTTCGCCTACTACGAGGAGAAGTTCGGGGTGCCCTACCCCTTCGCGAAGTACGACCAGCTGTTCGTGCCCGAGTTCAACGCGGGCGCGATGGAGAACGCAGGCTGCGTCACTTTCACCGAGACGTACGTGTTCCGCGGCAACGTCACCGACGCCGTGCGCGAGCGCCGCGTCGTCACGATCCTGCACGAGCTGGCTCACATGTGGTTCGGCGACCTCGTGACGATGAAGTGGTGGAACGACCTCTGGCTCAACGAGTCGTTCGCCGAGTGGGCGTCGACGATCGCGACGGCCGAGGCGACCGAGTGGACGGGCGCCTGGACGACGTTCAACGCGATGGAGAAGACCTGGGCCTACAAGCAGGACCAGCTGCCGTCGACGCACCCGGTCGTCGCGCCCATCAACGACCTCGAGGACGTGCAGGTCAACTTCGACGGCATCACGTACGCGAAGGGCGGTTCGATCCTCAAGCAGCTCGCCGCGTACGTCGGCATCGACGAGTTCTTCCAGGGCGTCGGCGCCTACTTCCGCAAGCACGCCTACCAGAACACGACGCTCCGCGATCTGCTGGTCGAGCTCGAGGCCACGAGCGGCCGCGACCTCGCGACGTGGGCGTCGAAGTGGCTCGAGACGGCGGGCGTCAACACGCTCACCCCCGTCATCGACACCGACGTCGACGGCGCCATCACGCGCTTCGCCGTGACGCAGACGGCGCCCGCCGACTACCCGACCATCCGGCCGCACCGCATGGGCATCGGGTTCTACGACCTCGAGGAGGGCGAGCTCATCCGCACGCACGCGGTCGAGGTCGACATCGACGGCGACCTCACCGAGATCCCCGAGCTCGTCGGCCGCGCGCGCCCCGACCTCGTGCTCCTCAACGACGGCGACCTCGCCTACGCGAAGATCCGCCTCGACGACGTGAGCCTCGCCACCGCGATCGCCCACGTGGCCGACATCGCGGATCCCCTCGCCCGCTCGCTCGTCTGGGGCGCCGCGTGGGACATGACGCGCGACGGCGAGATGGCCGCGCGCGACTACATCGACCTCGTGCTCGCGGGCATCGGCCGCGAGACGGAGTCGACGACGATCCGCACGACGCTCGCGCAGGTGCGCCTCGCGGCCAACAGCTACGTCGCGCCCGCGACGCGCGACGCGCAGCGCGAGAAGGTCGCGGACGGCATCTGGGCCCTGCTCGAGCAGGCCGCGCCCGGCAGCGACCTCCAGCTGCAGCTCGCGACCGCGTTCGCGCAGGCCGCGTCGACGCCCGCGCACTGGGCGCGCGTGCAGGGGCTGCGCGACGGATCCCTCGCGCTCGCCGGCCTCGAGATCGACGCCGACCTGTCGTGGCAGCTGCTCATCTCGCTCGCCTCGGGCGGCGTCGTGAGCCGCGCCGACATCGACAGCGCGCTCGCGCAGGACAACACCGCCAAGGGCGGCGAGTTCGCCGCGCAGGCGCGCGCCGCGCTCCCCGGGGCTGAGAGCAAGGCGATCGAGTGGTCGGCGCTCGTCGACCGCGACGAGCTGCCCAACACGGTCGTCAGGGCCGCCGCGGCCGGCTTCGTGCACCCCGCGACACGCGACGACCTCGCCGCGTTCGTCGGGCCGTACTTCGAGATGGCGCCGCGCGTGTGGCGCGAGCGCACGTTCCAGATCGCGTCGTACCTGCTCGAGCTGCTCTACCCCGAGCCGCTCGCCGACGAGGCGCTGCGCGACGCGACGCGCGAGTGGCTGCGCGACAACGCCGAGGCGCCCGCCGCGCTGCGCCGCATCGTCGCCGAGAACCTCTCGGGCGTCGAGCGCGCGATCTCCGCTCAGGAGCGCGACGCGGAGGCCGACGGCGACGCCTGATGGTCGAGATCCAGAAGACGGGAGGGCCGCCCACCTTCTATGAGCAGGTGGGCGGCCGCCCGACCTTCCAGAAGCTCGTCGACGCCTTCTACCGCGAGGTGGCGGAGGATGAGGTCCTGAAGCCCATGTATCCCGAGGAGGACCTCGGGCCGGCGGCCGAGCGCCTCCTGCTGTTCCTCGAGCAGTACTGGGGCGGGCCGACGACGTACAGCGAGCAGCGGGGCCACCCGCGCCTTCGCATGCGGCACCAGCCGTTCCGCATCAACCCCGACGCGCGCGACCGCTGGCTGCGCTGCATGCGCACGGCCGTCGACGAGCTCGACCTGTCGCCCCTGCACCGCGAGACGCTGTGGGACTACCTCGAGCGCGCCGCGTTCGCGATGGTCAACACGTTCGAGCGCTGAGGCTCAGGATCCCGTCTCGCGCACGGCGGTCAGCCCGCTGACGGCGGGCCCGCGCGTCACGACGTGTCCGCGTGCGAGCGAGACGCGGGTCCAGCGCCCCGAGGTGAAGACGGCCGCCCGCTCCTCCCCCGCGATGAAGCCGAACGTGAACGCCGCGAACGCGACGCCGAGCGGCAGGCCGCCGAGGTCGTTGTCGGGCTGCCCCCACACGGATCCGCGAACGGCGCGCACGGCGTCCTCGCCCGCATCGGTCGGCACCTGGTGCGCGACGGCAGCGATCCCCCACTGCGCGCGCGACGCGAGCGTCGCGGCGTCGAGCTCGCCCGTGCGCTCCCAGCCGCCGCGTGGCGGCGCGACGCCCGCCCACGCGGGCGACATCGCCTGATCCGGCAGCTCGAGCTGCGACGCGTCGGCCGCGGGCGAGAGCTCCGAGACGACGAAGTCGCACTCGAGCTCGGGGTCGGCGTGCAGCATGCGCATCGCGAGCACCGTGGGCGTGCGGTCGAGCAGCCCCTGCGGCGACAGCGCCGCGGCGGTCATGACGAGCACGCCGCGCTGCGCCTGCAGGCGCACGCCGCCGTCGCCCGTGCGGGAGGCGCGTCCCGCGAACGTCAGGGCGTCGCGCGCCGATTCGGGATCCGCCAGCACCAGTCGCTCACTCATCCTTTCTAGACTAGGCGGGGGCGCGCGCACGAGGCCGCGCCCGAGCCCGATTCCGCCCGAGGAGCGCCGTGCACGACGTCGACATCCCCCGTGATCCGATCCAGATGCTGAGGGGCGTGCTCGCGCTCGACTCCTCCGACGCGCGCACGGACGAGGACATCTTCGTCGGCACCTCGCACCCCATGCCCTCCGGCCGAGTCTTCGGCGGTCAGGTCGTCGCGCAGTGCGTCACGGCCGCGATCCGCACGCTGTCGGACGACCGCGCGCCGCACTCGCTGCACGGCTACTTCCTGCGCCCGGGCGATGTGCGCCTGCCGATCACGTTCGCGGTCGATCGGATCCACGACGGACGGTCGTTCGCCAGGCGTCGCGTGCAGGCGTACCAGGAGGGCGTGCCGATCTTCAGCGGCATCATCTCGTTCCAGGATGACGACCCCGGCCTCGCGCACGCCGTCGCGATGCCCGATGTCCCGGGCCCCGACGAGGTGGGCGCAGCGCCGGAGGAAGAGCTGCGTGACGCAGAGCGGATCCTGCGTGCGAACCCCATCGAGGCGCGCCGAGTGCCGATCGGCGACGGCCTGCCGCACCAGGCGACGTGGGTGCGCATCCGCGAGCGCCTCGAGGACGACCCCGCACTGCACCGCGCCGTGCTGTCGTACATGAGCGACTTCACGATCCAGGAGCCGACGCTACGCGCGCTCGGCATCTCGTGGCGCACGCCGGGGCTCAAGTCGGCGAGCCTCGACCACGCCATCTGGTGGCACAGGTTCGCCCGCGTCGACGAATGGCTGCTCTACGTCGCCGAGTCGCCGAGCGCACAGGGCGGCCGCGGCATGAACCTCGGCCGGCTGTTCACCGCGGACGGCGAGCTCGTCGCGACCGTGGCGCAGGAGATCATGGTGCGCGTTCCCGACGCGCACTGACGCTCAGGCCGCGAGCGACGCCTTCAGGTCGGCCTCGAGCGCGACCCACGCGAGCATGGCGCACTTCACGCGCATCATGTACTTCGCGGTGTTCTGGAACGCCGCGGCGTCGCCGAGCGCCTCCGTCGGCTCGACCTTGCCGCGCGAGCGCATCATCTCGCGGAACTCGCCGATGCGCTCGAGCGCCTCGTCCCGCTCCGCGCCCGTCAGCAGCTCGCTCATGATCGACGCCGACGACATCGAGATGCTGCAGCCGTCGCCCGCCCAGGCGAGACCCGAGATGCGGCCGTCCTCGACCGTGATGCCGAGCGTAATCTCGTCGCCGCACGACGGGTTGAGCTCGTGGTGCGTGAAGGGGTGCGCGTGGGGGTCGCCCTTGCCCTCGGGCGTCTTCGCGTGATCCAGGATCAGCTCCTGGTACATGGCTTCGAGTCCGTCGCTCATCGATCTGCTCCAAAGAATCCGCGGACCTCGCCGAGCGCCGCCCGCAGCGCGGCGACGTCGTCGAGGGACGAGTAGACGCCGGCGCTCGCGCGCGTCGAGGAGGTCGTGCCGAGGGCCCTGTGCAGCGGCTGCGCGCAGTGGTGGCCCGTTCGCACCGTGATCCCCCTGTCGTCGAGGAACTGTCCGACGTCGTGCGCGTGCACGCCGTCGACGATGAAACTCGCGAGGCCCGCGCGGTACTCCCCGGCCGCCGGGCCGATGAGCCGCACGCCGGGCGTCGCCTCGACGGCCTCGACGAGCGCGGCGCCGATCTCGTGCTCGTGGGCCGCGACGCGATCCATGCCGAGGGCGCCGAGGTAGGCCGTCGCGGCCGCGAACCCGACCGTCTGGCTCACGGCCTGCGTGCCGGCCTCGAACCGCTGGGGCGCGGGCAGGAACTCCGCACGCTCCATCGTCACGGTCGTGATCATGGATCCGCCCGTGCGCGCGGGCGGCAGCTCGTCGAGCAGCTCGGCGCGGCCGAAGAGCGCGCCGATGCCGTTCGGGCCGAGCATCTTGTGGGCCGAGAAGGCGGCGAAGTCGACGCCGAGGCCCGCGAGGTCGACGGGCATGTGCGGCGCCGACTGGCACGCGTCGAGCACCGTCAGGGCGCCGACCCCGCGCGCGATCTCGACGACATCCGCGACGGGCGCGATCTGGCCCGTGACGTTCGACACATGCGCGAAGGCGATCACGCGCGTGCGGTCGCCCACGACGGCGCGCAGGCCGTCGAGGCTCCAGAGGCCCCGCTCGTCGACGGGGGTGCACCGCAGGCGCGCGCCGGTCTTCGCGGCGAGCCGCTGCCACGGGATGAGGTTGGCGTGGTGCTCGGCCTCGGTCACGACGATCTCGTCGCCCTCGCGCAGCGCGAAGCGGTCTCCGCCGAGCCCCGCCGACGCGTCGGCCATGCCGAGCGCGATCATGTTCAGCGCGTCCGTCGCGTTCTGCGCCCAGACGATCTCGCGCTCGCCCGCGCCGACGAACTCGGCCACGCGCTCGCGGGCGTTCTCGAAGGCCCACGTCGCCTCGCCCGTCGCGAGCGAGGATCCCCTGTGCACGGCCGCGTAGCTCGTCCGCACGAAATCGGCCTCGGCGTCGATCACGGCGGACGGCCGCTGCGAGGTCGCGCCCGTGTCGAGGTAGACGGCGTCGGGGTGGGACTGGAAGAAGGGGAAGTCCGCTCGCACGGACGTCCCGAGCAGTGTCGGCATCGATGAGGCTCCGAAGACGTGGGAGGTGGTCCCTCCATCTTCCCGCATCCCACCCGCGCGGGCGCCGCGTGTGACGGCGCTCACGATTGCGTAACGAGAGCGGACCCTCACCTGCGTGAGGGAACACCGCCTGACCAGGGCTTTTCTCGGGCCACGGTCGCCGCGCCTCCGTGTCCGACGAGGCGCGTGTCGACGCGCTGCGGCGCGCTCGATTCGGCTGTGAGGCCGATGAGAGTAAACTCGTACTGTCGAAATGTTGACACGCAACGCGACATTTCACTCCGCCCGCGGTGACGCGTCAGACACGGCCGCCGGCTCAGATCCTCTTCACGATCCGCCAACCGAGGGCAGAGCGCGCATGTTGCGTCATGAGACGCGCTCGCAGCAGGAGAACGTGACCGATAACAATGACGAGGTGCTCGTCCGAGCAGAAGGCCTGTACAAGGTCTTCGGGCGACGCACCCACGAAGCAGTCGAGAAGCTCCGCGCGGGAACAGCGCGCGATGACATCGAGGGCGTCACGGCAGCCGTGATCGACGCCTCGTTCGAGGTGAAGCGCGGCGAGATCTTCGTCGTGATGGGCCTGTCGGGATCCGGCAAGTCGACGCTCATCCGCATGCTCAACGGGCTGCACGATGCGACCGCCGGCACGCTGACGATCGACGGCCAGGAGATCACCGACATCTCCGACAAGAAACTGCGCGAGATCCGCCGCCAGCACATCTCGATGGTGTTCCAGCACTTCGCGCTGCTCCCCCACCGCACGGTGGCGGAGAACGTCGCGTACGCGCTCGAGCTGCAGGGCGTCGGGCGGGACGAGCGCCTCGACAAGGCGCGCGAGGTGCTCGACCTTGTCGGGCTCGGCGGCTGGGGCGAGAAGTTCCCGCACCAGCTCTCGGGCGGCATGCAGCAGCGCGTCGGCATCGCCCGCGCGCTCGCTGCCGACACCGACATCCTGCTCATGGACGAGGCGTTCAGCGCCCTCGACCCGCTCATCCGGCGCGAGATGCAGGAGCAGCTGCTCGAGCTGCAGCAGAAGCTGCACAAGACGATCGTCTTCATCACGCACGACCTCAACGAGGCGATGTTCCTCGGCGACCGCATCGCGGTCATGCGCGACGGCCGCATCGTGCAGATCGGCACGCCCGAGGACATCCTCACCGACCCCGCGAACGACTACGTCGAGCAGTTCGTCCAGGACGTCGACCGCGCCCGCGTGCTCACGGCGAGCAACGTCATGGAGAAGCCCGTCGCCGTCGTCCCCGTGACCGCAGGACCCCGCACGGCGCTGCGCGTCATGCGCGACGCCTACTCGAGCGCGGCGTACGTCGTCGACCGCGACCGCCGCCTCGTCGGCACGATCGACGACCGGGACGCGATCAAGCTCGTGCGCAAGGGCGAGCGCTCGATCGAGGGCCGCGTGAAGAACGACGCGACAACGGTCGGCGTCGACGACGTCCTCATGGACCTGTTCGTCCCCGCCGTCGAGTCGAAGCTCGCCGTCGCCGTCACCGACGCCGACGGACGCCTCGTCGGCGTGATCCCGCGCGTGACGCTGCTCGCCGCCCTGGGCCCCGGACCCGGCGCGACCGAGGAGATCACCCTTCCGGCCCAGCCCGTCCCGACCACGGTCATCGACCAGGTGCTCGCGGTCAGTGAGGACGGCAAGCCGCTCGAAGACCACGCCGCCGGAAGCGAGGAGGCCCGCTGATGCTCGAGAACTTCCACCTGCCGATCGGCGACTGG
>JAJUIM010000170.1 GCA_029267645.1 Microbacterium sp. | reverse complement strand
GCGGGCGGCGAGCTGCGCGTCGGGTACGCCGTCGAGCCCGGCCTCGTCGACGCGCCGGGCGAGGGGGATCCGTCGGGCCCCGTCGTCGACGTCGTGCGCGAGTACGCGGCGGCGATCGACGCGGACATCGCGTGGACGGCCGCGAGCGAGGAGTCGCTCGTCACGGATCTCGAGGAGGGCGCGATCGACGTCGCGATCGGCGGGTTCACCGACCAGACGCCGTGGTCGGATCGCGCGTCGGTCACGCGCGGGTTCTTCCCCGGGGCCGAGCGCTCGGGCCCGAAGTCTGCGATCCTCGTGCCGCTCGGCGAGAACGCGCTGCTCACCTCGATCGAGACCCACCTCGACGGGGAGGGGCTCACGTGACGACGCGAAGCACCAGTACGGACGCACGGATCTGCCTGCCGAGCAGCAGACGGCGCTGCGGCAGGCCGTGCGCTGGGAGCTGTTCACGATCGGCTACACGGCGGTCACGATCCTGCTCGTCGCCACCGTCGTCGGCAGCTCGCAGTCGATGAAGACGGCGTGGATCGAGGACATGCTCTCGCTCATGCCGCAGCTCGTGTTCCTCATCGCGCTGCCGTTCGTGCGGCGGCGGCCGACGACGCGCCACCCCTACGGCTGGCACCGGGCGATGAGCGTGGGGCATCTCGTCGCAGGCGTGGCGCTGCTCGCGGTGGGCCTCAACCTCGCGGTCGAGGCGGCGGTGGGGCTCATCAAGGCAGAGCACCCGACGATCGGGTCGGTGAATCTCTTCGGCACGACCGTGTGGCTCGGCTGGCTCATGGTCGCCGTCATGGTCGTCGTGGTCATCGGCCCGCTGTTCTTCTACGGCCCGGCGAAGGTGCGCATCGCGCCGACGCTGCACAACAAGGTGCTGTACGCCGACGGCGACATGGCGAAGGCCGACTGGCACACGAACGCCGCCTCGATCGTCGGCGTGCTCGGCGTCGGCGTGGGGCTGTGGTGGCTCGACGGCGCGGCGGCGCTGTTCATCTCGCTCGGCATCGTGCACGACGGCTTCCGCAACACGAAGGCCGCGCTCGGCGACCTCATGGACCAGCGCGCGCTCGCGTACGACAGCGCGGAGCCGCATCCGGCGATCGACCAGGTGCGCGGGATCCTCCGCGCGCTGCCGTGGGTCGACGACGCGGGCGTGCGGATCCGCGACATGGGCCAGGTGCTGCACGTCGAGGCGTTCGTCGTGCCGCAGGCGCGCGACGCGGGCGTCGCGCAGATCCGCGAGGCGTCCGAGGCGATCGCGGACGCGAGCTGGCAGATGCAGGACGTCGTCGTGACGCTCTGCGACGAGATCCCCGAGGAGGCGGTGCGCCCCGAGCGCGCGTGATCGCCCGGGCTCCCAGGCAGCGGCGCGGGGCGGGCGGATAATCTGGGAAGGATGTCCACCTCCCGTGCTGAGTCCGCCTACCGGCGCGCCGTCGCGGCCTTCCGCAACCCGACGCTCGACCTGCTGCACGGCCGGTACGCGCCGTTCGTCGTCGCGGCGCTGTCGCAGGTGTTCACGGCCGACCGGCCCGCCGTCGCGATCAGCGACGCGCACGTCGAGGTCGGCGAGCTCGCCGACGAGCTGCGCGCCGCGGGCGTCGAGGAGCCCGAGCGGCGCCTGCCGTCGGGCACGGGCCGCGAGATTTGTCGCTACTGGGTGCGCGTCGGGTGGATCGTGCCCCAGATCGAGGACGGGGCGGAGGTCTACCGCCTCTCGGCGCAGGCCGTCGGCGCGCTCGAGATCGCGGGCCGCACGGGCGGCGGCCGCGCGCGCGTCTCCCGCACCCGCGTGCGCACGCTGCTCGAATCGCTCGACCAGCTCGCGCACGATGCCGAGCCCGATCCCGCGCAGCGCGTCGCGCGCCTGCGCGCCGAGCGCGACGCCCTCGACGCCGAGATCGCGCGCCTCGAGCACGGCGAGGCGGATCCCGTCGACGACGAGCAGCTGCTCGAGGAGGCGGAGAACGTCGTGCACCTCGCGCGCGAGCTGCCGGCCGACTTCGCGCGCGTCGCGGAGTCGATCGGCGCGATGCAGCGCGACGTTGTCGCCGAGCTGCGCCGCGACGAGCGCCCCGCGGGCGAGGTGCTGCGCGAGTACCTGCACCGCGGACAGCACATCATGCAGGCCACGCCCGAGGGCCGCGCGTTCGCGGGCGCGCTGCGACTCATCGGCGATCCCGAGCACATCGACCAGCTGACCGATCAGATCCACCGCCTGCTCGCGCAGCCGTGGTCGCGCCTCATGGCGGCCGACCAGCGCGCCGAGCTCGCGGCCATCGCCAAGCGCGTCGAGCAGGGCGTGCAGGAGGTGCTCACGGCGCAGCGGCGCGCATCGCACGTCATCACGGCGCAGGTGCGCACACACGACCCCGTGCGCGACCGCGAGGTCGACGACCTGCTGCGCTCGGCGATGTCGGGGCTGCAGGCGTGGATGGCGACGTCGCGGGCGGGCGACCGCGTGGATCCGCTGCGCAGCTTCCCCGTCGCGGGCGTCGGGCACCTGCGCCAGACGCTGAGCGATCCGCGCCCTCCGGCCGCGCCGGCGCCGCTCGCGGCCGACGACGAGCCCGAGTTCCTCGACGCCGACACCCGCGCGTGGGGCGGGCCCGACTACGCCGCGCTCGAGGCGCTCGTGGCGGGGCTCGGCGACGAGTTCGACCTCGCAGAGGCGTTCGGCTCGGGATCCGAGGCCCGCCGCCCCGTCGACCTGCTCGGCCTGCTCGAGCTCGCGCACGGCGCGGGCATGACCGAGCACGACGAGGTCTCGATCGTCGAGGCGCGCCGCCCCGACGGATCCACGCGGCGCTTCGCGTTCGCCGCCGTCACCGTCCACCCGACCGAGGAGCCTTCCGATGACTGACGTCGCCGACACGACGGGCGACGAGGCGTTCGTCGCGCCCGTCCCCATGGAGGAGGACCCCGAGGGCGCCTTCGCGGGCGACCGCGGCGTGCTCGACCCCGACGTGCGCCGCGTGCTCGTGCGGCTGCTGCAGCGCCGGTTCCTGCTCGCCGAGCGCTCGCCCGACGACTGGCGCATGCTGCTCGACAACCTCAGCGTGATCGAGTCGCGGCTGAACGACCTCTTCGTGCGCCTCGTCGTCGACACGCAGCGCGGCGTCGCCTACAAGCAGCAGGTGCGCTCCGACGAGGGCGAGATCCCGATCCTCCTGCGCGACGAGGCCTACACGCGCGCCGAGACGCTCGTGCTCGTCTACCTCCGCACGGTGTTCCAGCGCGAGTCGACGGCGGGCGCGCCCGCGGCCCGCGTCGACGTCGAGGAGGTCGAGCAGACCGTGCTGACCTACTTCACCGACGCCGACGGCGACGTCGCGCGCCGGCAGCGCGCGGTGCGCCAGGCGCTCGCACGCCTGCGCCAGGAGGGGATCGTCGAGGAGGAGTCGGAGGGGCGCTACGTCATCGGCCCGCTCGTCGAGATCGTGCTGAGCGCCGACCGGCTGCGCGAGCTCGTCGACTGGCTGCAGGCCGAGACGCAGCGCGCGAGCGACGAGGAGGACGCGGCATGACGATGCTCGAGACCCTGTTCGGCATGATCCCCGCGGCAAGCCGCGGCCAGCAGTGGGTCGCCGAGGAGCTGCAGCTCGTGAACTGGGGCGGCTACGACGGCGCGCATCGAGTGCGCTTCTCGCCCGGCGCGACGCTGCTCGTCGGCGGGTCGGGGTCGGGCAAGTCGACCCTCATGGACGCCTACATCGCGCTCATGATGCCGCACACGACGCCGTTCAACGGCGCGAGCAACGGCGGCGTGACGGGCCGCCCCCGCGGCGAGGATCAGCGCAACATCCTCTCGTACGGCCGCGGCAAGATCGACGAGTCGCGTACGGAGGACGGCACGCGAATGCGCGTGCTGCGCGGCGACGGCGTCGACACGTGGACGGCCGTCGCGATGACGTGGCTCGACCACGACGGATCGCGCTTCACGGCCGTGCGCGCGTGGTATATCCCCGCAGGCGCGCGGGTCGTCGACGACACCGTCAAGGTGCGGGCGACGGCGCAGGGAGCGTTCGACCTGGCCTCGCTCGAGGAGGCGGCGATGCGGCGCCTGTCCGACGCCGCGGTGTCTGCCGCGGGGCTCGAGACGGTCGCGACGGACCGCGAGTTCTCGGCCCGCCTGCACTCCGTGCTCGGCATCGGCGCGGCGGGTTCCGGCTCGCAGGCGATGAGCCTGCTCGCTCGCATCCAGGCGGGCCAGCAGATCACGACGGTGGACGAGCTGTACAAGCGCATGGTGCTGTCGGAGCCCGAGACGCTCGCGACGGCCGACGCGGTCGTGAGCCACTTCGACGAGCTCGAGGGCACGCGCCAGCGCATGGTGACGGCCAGGCGCCAGGTGCGGGCGCTCGAGCCGATCCGGCAGATGCGCCGCCGCATCGAGGAGGCCGCCGACCGGCTGCGCGTGATCGACGAGGTCGGGCGGTTCGCGGACACCTCCTCCCGCGCCGCCCTGTGGCGCCAGCGCACCCGCATCGGGCTGCTGCGCGAGGTCGAGGAGGAGCTGCGCGGCCGCACGCGTGCGGCCGAGGACGCCCTGCGCGACGCGCGCACGCGCGCCGACACGGCCGAGCAGAAGCGCGACGGGCTCGTCGAGACGCTGCGGCACGCGGGCGGCGACCGCCTCGCGACTGCCGAGCGCGAGCTGCGCGCCGTCGAGCGCCGCCTCGAGCAGGTGCGAGCCGAGCGGGCGAGGCTCGACGAACAGCTCGCGCGGATCGGCGAGGAGGCGCCCGACGAGGCGGCGTTCGACGCGCTCGTCGCGCGGGCCCGCGCCGCGCGCGACGCGGCGGGCGAGAAGGACGAGGCGCGGCGCGTCTG
>JAJUIM010000411.1 GCA_029267645.1 Microbacterium sp. | reverse complement strand
TCGAGCAGCGTGGGCTCGTCGTCGTGGGCGCGGCGCGCGCCGATGTGCTGCTTCGCGATGCGGATCGTGACGCCGCGGCCGCGCAGCACCGTGTACAGGCCGTCCTTCTCGAGGCGCTCCTGCGAGATGTCGGCGAACTCCGACGGCAGGAAGTTCTCGAGCACGGCCATGGCCGTGTCGCCTGTCGTGCGCACGCGGCGCAGGTGCAGCAGCTCGCTGCCGGGCGCGACGCCGAGCTTCTCGGCGATCGGATCCGGCGCCGCGACGACCTCGTGCGACAGCACGCGCGTGCCGGGCTGCATGTCGGATCCCTTGAGGTCCTCGTACAGGCTCGTGAGCTCGACCTCGCGGGTCACCTGGCCCTGCACGACCTGCGTGCCGATGCCGCGGCGCCGTACGAGGAGGCCCTTGTCGACGACCTCCTGGATCGCGCGGCGCACGGTGGGGCGCGAGAGGCCGAGGCGCTGGCCGATCGAGATCTCGTTCTCGAGGCGCGCGCCCGCGGGGATCCGCCCCGACCGGATCGCGTTCTCGAGGCGGCTCGAGATCTGGAAGTAGAGCGGGACGGGGCCCGTGCGGTCGAGGTCGGCGAACTCCTCGTCGGGCCAAACGGGCGTGTCGGCAGACATGAGAACCTCTCGTCGAATTGTCCACACAATATAACTCCGAGGCCCATATGTCATGTTGCACGGGTGGCACGTTGTGATATTGTCAGGACAAATACCGATCGGGTGTCCGCACCCGCCACCCCGTCACCACAACGGAGTCTGACGACATGAGCACAGTCCCCGACGTTCTCGCGATCGGACGCCTCGGCGTCGACATCTACCCGCTCCAGGACGGTGTGGGTCTCGAGCAGGTCGACACCTTCGGCAAGTACCTCGGCGGCACGGCCGCCAACGTCTCGGTGGCCGTCGCGCGCCACGGCCACCGCCCCGCCCTCATCTCGCGCGTCGGCGACGACCCGTTCGGCCGCTACCTGCTCGCGGAGCTCGAGCGGCTCGGCGTCGACAACCGCTACGTGCGCACCGACCCGGCGCTCAACACGCCCGTGACGTTCTGCGAGATCTTCCCGCCGGACGACTTCCCGCTGTACTTCTACCGCGAGCCCAAGGCGCCCGACATGAACGTCGAGGCCGCGGAGATCGACGTCGACGCCGTGCGCGCAGCGCGCATCTTCTGGCTCACGACGACGGGCCTCAGCGACGAGCCGAGCCGGGGCGCGCACCACGTGGCGCTCGCGGCGCGCGACCGCGCGGAGCACACGATCCTCGACCTCGACTACCGCCCCATGTTCTGGGAGACGCCCGCGGACGCGACGGCGCAGCTCGAGAAGGTCCTCGACAAGGTCACGGTCGCCGTCGGCAACCGCGAGGAGTGCGAGGTCGCGGTCGGCGAGACCGAGCCGCTGCGCGCCGCCGATGCGTTGCTCGAGCGCGGCGTCGAGATCGCGATCGTCAAGCAGGGACCCAAGGGCGTGCTCGCGAAGACGCGCGACGAGGTCGTCGAGGTGCCGACGCACATGGTCGAGGTCGTCAACGGCCTCGGCGCGGGCGACGCGTTCGGCGGCGCCCTGTGCCACGGCCTCCTCGAGGGCTGGGGCCTCGAGCGCATCCTGCGCTTCGCGAACGTCGCCGGCGCGATCGTCGCGTCGCGCCGCGAGTGTTCGACCGCGATGCCGACGCCCGGCGAGGTCGAGCAGGCACTGGAGGGGAGCCGATCATGACCACGCTGACCGAGGCCGACTTCGCGGCCCTGCGCGAGACGCGCACGCACCGCCCGTTCGAGGTGCAGGACGCGTTCGCGAACCGCCGCCGCCGAGACCTGCTGCGCGGCGACGGCCGCCTGCTCATCGTCGCGGCCGATCACCCCGCGCGGGGATCCCTCGCCGTCGGATCCGACGACCAGGCGATGGCCGACCGCTACGACCTGCTCGACCGGCTCGCGACGGCGCTCGCCAAC
>JAJUIM010000430.1 GCA_029267645.1 Microbacterium sp. | reverse complement strand
CGGGGGATCTGCAGGCGCGACACCATCGTGTGCATGTCGATGCGCTGCCCCTCGAGGTCGAGCACGAGGTCGACGACGGGGTTGTCGTTGATCGTCTGGCCCGTGTCGACGATCTGCGCGACGGTCGCCTGCTGCGTCGGCACGCCCGCCTGCGCCATCGCGGCCATACCGGCCTGGCCCGTGCGCGCGGCCTGCGTCGCCTCCCGCACCTGGTCGGTCATCTCCTGGCCCATGATCATCTTCGTCATGCGGCCGGCGAAGCCCTTGCCCTCGCCGATCTTCTCGGCCATGCGCAGGCCCTCTTCCTCGCGCTCCTCGCGAGACTTCCTGCCGAATCCGAACATCCCCATGATGTGCCTTCCCGTGTCGTGGACGAGGCCAGGCTATGGGCGGGGCGGCCGGCTCCCGATCACGGATCCGGTCAGTCGTCGACACCCGCGAGCAGGCCCCGCAGCCAGTCGCGCGCGTCGGCGAACGACTGGTCGCTGTACCGCGACGAGGGCTCGATCGTCTGCTTGTCGGCCCGCGGGTACGAGCCGAGGAACAGCACGTGCGGGCTGAAGCGCTTGAGGCCCATGAGCGCGTCGGCCATGCGCTCGTCCTCGATGTGCCCGTCGGCGTCGATCACGAAGCGGTACCGCCCGAGCCGGTCGCCGATCGGGCGCGACTGGATGAGGCTGAGGTTGATGCCGCGCGTCGCGAACTGCTCGAGCATCTCGAGCAGCGCGCCCGGCACCTCGCGGGGCAGTTCGACGATGAGCGAGGTCTTGTCGGATCCCGTGGCCTTCGGCGGCACGACCGTGCGCGTCACGAGCACGAAGCGCGTGACGGCGTCGGGGTTGTCACCGATGCCCTCCGCGAGCACGTCGACGTCGTAGTGGTCGACGACGCCCGGCGCCGCGATCGCCGCCTGCGCGGGGAGGGATCCGTCGAGCACGCCGATCGCGCTCGCGACGTTGCTCGCCGCGATCACCTGGCGGTGGCCCGGCACGTGCGTGCCGAGCCACTCGAGGCACTGCGCGTAGGCGACGGGGTGCGCCGCGACCTCGGTCACCTCGTCGAGCGTGCGGCCGCGCGGGCCCACGAGCACGAAGTTCACGGGCACGAGGTACTCGCCCACGATGCGCAGGCCAGGCGTCTTCGCGAGCGCGTCCTGCGCGCTCGAGACGCCGCCCTCGACCGTGTTCTCGATCGCGATCATGGCGCCCTCGCTCGTGCCGTCGGCGACATCGGCAAGCGCCTGCGCGACGTTCGCGACGGGCCGCCACGTCTGGCCCTGCGCCTCGGGCACCTGCGCGAGCGCCGCCTCGGTGAACGTTCCCGCGGGGCCCAGGTAGCTGTACGTGCGGGATCCGGCGGTGGCGTGGGTCATGCCCTCACTCTACGGGGCGCCCTCCGGTGCGCCTGGCGTCACGGCGCCCCGCTCGCGCACGAGGGCGCTCGCGCTGTGGGCGGCCTCATGCACGAGGGGCACGACGGCGCGCTCGCGGCCCGGCAGGCGGTGCGAGTGCATCGAGATCGCGATCGCGCCGACGACCTTGCCCTGCGCGTCGCGCACGGCCGCCGCGGCGCACGTCTGCCCCATGACGAACTCGCCGTGCTCCCACGCGATCCGCTCGGTCGCGACGCGCGCCAGCTGCGCCTCGAGGTCGTCGCGCGACGTGATCGTGTGCGGCGTGAGCTCGGCCATGCCGCGGTGCGCGAGGATCTGGTCGCGCTCCTCGATCGACATGCCCGCGAGGATGATCTTGCCGAACGCCGTCGCGTGGATCGCCTCGTGGAACCCGAAGCGCAGGGGG
>JAJUIM010000298.1 GCA_029267645.1 Microbacterium sp. | reverse complement strand
TCGAGCGCCACCGCCTGCAGCGGAACGAGGCTCGAGGCGATGCCGAGCAGATACGCGGCGAGCGCCGTCGCGACCACGCGCACGCGGCGCCGGGCGCGCCCCTGGGCGACGCGCGGATCCGCCCGCAGCTCGGCGACGCGGCGTCGGCGCTCCTCGGCCGCAATCGCGCGCTCGAGGCGCTCTGCCTCGGCGTCGAGCCGGGTGCGCTCGAGGCGCTCCTCGTTCTCGCGGCGCTTGCGCTCGATCTCGGCGCGGTCGTACTCGTCGCGCAGCTTGTCGTCCTCGGCCTCGAGCTTCTTCACGAGACGGCGGTGCTTGGCGATCTCGCGCCGCGACATCTCGATGCGGATGTCGTCGGGCGTCTCACTCGTCTCGGCGAGCACGCGCAGCGCCTGTCCGAGGCGCGCCGCGTTGCGCTCGGCGGCGTTGTACTGCATGCGCATATGCCAGGACGGCAGCAGGTAGACGAGCCAGAGCACCGCCACGACCAGCGCGATCGCGCCGCCGCCGAGAATCTGCCCACCCATGCGAGCAACGGTAGGCGACGGCGGGTGATCCGGCCGGTTCGGGCGCGCGTGTCGCGCGTGATGTCAGAACAGCTGGCGCAGATTCGTCTTCGCGAGGTCGATCAGCTCGTCGCCCTTGCCCGACAGCACGGTGCGGATCGCGTACAGCGCGAACCCCTTCGCCTGCTCAAACGTGATGTTCGGCGGCATCGACAGCTCCTGGCGCTCGGTCACGACGTCGAGCACGGCGGGGCCGTCGTGGGCGAGGAACTCCTCGACCGCGCGCGGCAGGTCGGCCGACGACTCGACGCGGATCCCCTTGATGCCGACAGCCTCCGCGACCTTCGAGAAGTCGGGGTTCTCGAGACCCGTGCCGTACGTCACGAATCCCGCCGCCTTCATCTCGAGCTCCACGAAGTTCAGCGAGGCGTTGTCGAACACGACGGTCTTGACGGGCAGCCCGTTCTGCGTGAGCGTGATGAGCTCGCCGAGCAGCATCGCGAGCCCGCCGTCGCCGGCCATCGCGATGATCTGGCGCGAGCGGTCGATCGCCTGCGCGCCGATCGCCTGCGACAGCGCGTTGGCCATGGATCCGTGGGTGAAGGATCCGATCATGCGGCGCCTGCCGTTCATGTGCAGATAGCGCGCGGCCCAGACGACGGGCGAGCCGACGTCGGGGATGAACACCGCGTCGTCGCTCGCGTGTTCGTCGATGAGGCGCGCGAGGTACTGCGGGTGGATCGTGCGCTTTGACGGCGTCGCGAGGTCGTCGAGGTCCTTGCGGGCGCGGGCGTAGTGCTTCACCGCGGCCTTCAGGTGGCCCGAATCCTTCTTGTCGTCGAGGCGCGGCAGCAGCTCCTCGATCGTCTCGGCCACTCCCCCGACGAGCCCGATGTCGACGCGCGTGCGGCGCCCGATCTGCTCGCCGCGCACGTCGACCTGGATCACGGTCGCGTGCTCGGGGAAGAACTGCTGGTACGGGAAGTCGGTGCCGAGCATGAGCAGCGTGTCGCACTCGCGCATCGCGTGGTAGCCCGACGAGAAGCCGATGAGGCCCGTCATGCCCACGTCGAACGGGTTGTCGTACTCGATGAACTCCTTGCCGCGGAGCGCGTGCACGACGGGTGCCTGCAGCGCGTCGGCGACGCGGATCAGCTCGTCGTGCGCGCCCTCGACGCCGGCGCCCGCGAGGATCGTGACCTTCTTGCCCTCGTTCAGCGCGTCGGCGGCCGCGGCGAGCTGCGACTCGGCGGGGATCACGCGCGACGCGTGGCCGCGGATCGTCTCGACCTCGGCCTCGATCTCGGCGAGGCCGACGTCGCCCGGGATCACGAGCACGGCGACGCCGCGCTTCTCGATCGCCTCGCGCATCGCGATGCGCAGCAGGCGCGGCATCTGCTCGGGCGTCGCGACGTGCTCGGCGTAGACGCTGCACTCGCGGAACAGCTCCTGCGGGTGCGTCTCCTGGAAGTAGCCCGACCCGATCTCGTCGCTCGGGATGTGCGCCGCGATCGCGAGCACCGGCACGCGCGAGCGCTGCGCGTCGAACAGGCCGTTGATGAGGTGCAGGTTGCCGGGCCCGCAGCTTCCCGCGCACACCGCCAGCTCGCCCGTGAGCGCCGCTTCCGCGCTCGCGGCGAAGGCCGCGGCCTCCTCGTGGCGCACATGCACCCACTCGATCCCGCCGTCGACGCGCAGCGCGTCGGTGAATCCGTTGAGCGAATCACCAGGGATCCCGTAGACGCGCCTCACCCCGCTCGCGTGCAGGGTCTCGACGATGTTCCGGGCGACTGTAGGCATGTGGATGTTCCCTTCGACACGGCGCGGATGTGCGTCGCGACCGAGCCTACGCCCGGCGAGCGGATCGGCGGGCCGGTTTCTGCGCCTCAGCCGGGCAGGAACTCGACCGCCCAGCCCGCCGCTGCGCGCGAATACCGCGCGCGGCGGCTGGGGCCCCGTTCCGCTCCCTCCCAGAAGGAGATCTCGTCGGCGACGATCGCGTAGCCCACCCAGGAGGGCGGCTGCTGTGGATCCGGCCACGCGGCGTCGAACGCGGCGAACGCGCGCTCGCGCTCCGCCCTGTCGCGCACGGCGAGGTCCGCGGAGTTCACGTGCGCGAGCAGGCGGAGGTAGCGGCTCCGCTCGGCGTACGCCAGCGCGTCCTCGGCTGCGCTCGCCCGCTGCGCTCGGCCGCGCAGCACGACCTGACGAGCGACCTCGGGCCATCGCATGACCACGGCCGCGAAGGGCGTGCGGTCGAGCTGCCGGACCTTGCGGCTCGTCGCGTCGGTGTGGATCGCGACTCCGTCCGGGCGGACGGCCGAGACGAG
>JAJUIM010000067.1 GCA_029267645.1 Microbacterium sp. | reverse complement strand
GCGGCGTCGGTCGCGCGCGAGAAGACCTCGTCGAGGCGCGCGTCCTGCAGCACCGCGACGGCGCGCTCGGTCGTGCCCTTGGGGCTCGTCACGCGGCGACGCAGCTCGGCGGGGTGCTCGCCCGAGGCGTCGAGCAGGGCGGTCGCGCCCGAGAAGGTCTGTTCGGCGATGAGTCGCGCCGTGTCGTCGTCGAAGCCCTGGTGCCGCGCGGCCCGGATGAGCTTCTCGATGAGCAGGAAGACGTAGGCGGGGCCGGATCCCGAGATCGTCGAGATCGCGTCGATGCCGTCGTCGCCGTCGACCTCGACGACCGCGCCGACCGTCTCGAACAGGCGCCGCACGATCGCGACGTCGTCGGGCGTCGCGTGTGCGCCCGCCGCGATCCCCGTCACGCCCTTGCCGACGGTCGACGGCGTGTTCGGCATCGACCGCACGACGGCCGTCTCGCCGAGGCGCTCCTCGAACTGGGCGAGGGGGATCCCCGCCGCGAGGCTCACGACGATCGCGTCGTGGCGCAGGTGCGGGCCGATCTCGTCCAGCAGGTCGGCGACCATGTACGGCTTCACGCCGACGAGCACGACGCGGGCGTCCTCGACGGCGCGGACGTTGCCGCCCGGCTCGTGCTCGAGCGCGATGCTCGTGACGCCCTCGAGCTCGGCGAGCGGCTCGGCCTTGGCCTGCGTGCGGTTGGTGACGGCGATGCCGCCCGTCGGGATGCCGCTCGCGACGAGGCCGCGCAGGATCGCGCCCCCCATGGATCCGGCACCGATGAACGCGACTGAGGGAAGACTGTGGGCCATGTCGTCCACGCTACATGCGGCCCTACACTCGCATTCATGAGTGCACACGGAGGCGGAAAGGCGATTCTCGCCGCGTTCATCGCGAACATGGGGATCGCGGTCGCGAAGTTCATCGGCTGGCTGCTGTCGGGATCCGCGTCGATGCTCGCCGAGGCCGTCCACTCGGTCGCCGACTCGAGCAACCAGGTGCTGCTGTTCCTCGGCGGCCGCAAGGCCAAGCGCGAGGCCGACCGCGAGCACCCCTTCGGCTACGGGCGCGAGCGCTACGTGTACGCGTTCGTCGTCGGCATCATCCTCTTCTCGGTCGGCGGCCTGTTCTCGGTGTACGAGGGCGTCGAGAAGCTCACGCACCCGCACGAGATCAGCGGCACGTGGTGGTGGCTGCCGATCGTGATCCTCGTCGTCGCAATCGGGCTCGAGACGTACTCGCTGCGCACGGCCGTGAAGGAGGCCAACGGCGTCCGCACCCGCGGCCAGTCGTGGTGGCAGTTCATCCGCCGCTCGCGCTCGCCCGAGCTGCCCGTCCTGCTGCTCGAGGACTCGGGCGCGCTGCTCGGCCTCGTCTTCGCGCTCGCGGGCGTCTCGCTCACCGTCATCACGGGCAACCCGGTCTTCGACGCGCTCGGCACGCTCGCGATCGGCCTGCTGCTCATCGTCATCGCGATCGTCGTGGGCGTCGAGATGAAGAGCCTGCTCGTCGGCGAGGGCGCCACGAGCGCGCAGCTCGATCAGATCATCACGGCGATCGAGTCGGGCGACGAGGTCGAGAAGCTCATCCACATCAAGACGCTCTACGTGGGCCCCGAGGAGCTCATGGTCGCCGCGAAGATCGGCCTGCCGGTCGAGAAGCCGCTCGGCGCCGTCGCGCGCGACATCGACGAGGTCGAGCAGCGGATCCGCGCCGCCGTGCCCGACGCGCGCATCGTCTACCTCGAGCCCGACGTGTTCCGCCGCGTCGAGGGCGAGAAGCCCACGACCGAGGCGTTCGTCTTCCCCTCGAGCGACTGACGCCGCGACCGGGGGTGGCAGAATCGCCCCATGGCCACCCCCGAGTTCTGCGTCTTCACCGAGCCCCAGCAGGGCGCCTCCTACGACACCCAGCTCGCCTTCGCCCAAGCGGCCGAGCGGAGCGGCTTCGACGGCTTCTTCCGCTCCGACCACTTCCTCAAGATGGGTGACTTCTTCTCGGGTGAGCCCGGTCCGACCGATGCGTGGACGACGCTCGCGGGCCTCGCGCGCGAGACCTCGACGCTGCGCCTCGGCACGCTCGTGTCGAGCGTCACGTACCGCGTGCCCGGCATCCTCGCGATCCAGGTCGCGCAGGTCGACCAGATGTCGGGCGGCCGCGTCGAGCTCGGCCTCGGCACGGGGTGGTTCGCCGAGGAGCACGAGGCCTACGGGATCCCCTTCCCCGCCCGCCGATTCGACCTGCTCGAGGAACAGCTCGAGATCCTCACCGGCCTCTGGGGCACGCCCGCCGGCGAGACCTACTCGTTCGAGGGCGCGCACTACCGCCTGACCGACTCCCCCGCGCTGCCGAAGCCCGCGCAGGACGCGCCGCCCGTCATCGTCGGCGGATCGGGCCTCAAGCGCACGCCCGCCCTCGCGGCGCGCTACGCGGCCGAGTTCAACATCCCGTTCCAGCCCGAGGAGGTCGTGCTCGACCGCTGGGCGCGGGCCCGCGCCGCGTGCGAGGAGATCGGCCGCGACCCGCAGACGCTGAAGACGACGGTCGCGCTCACGACGCTCGGCGGGCCGACGGAGGCCGACGTGCAGCGGCGCGCTGAAGCGACGGGCGTGGATCTCGCCGAGTTCCGCGCGCAGCACACGTTCTGCGGATCCGCCGCCGAGATCGTCGACCGCGCCGGGCGCCTGCTCGAGCAGGGCGCCGACCGGCTCTACTTCCAGCTGATCGACATGACCGACCTCGACCACGTCGCCTTCCTGGGCGAGGAGGTCCTGCCGCAGCTGCGCTGAGGGCGGATCGGCGCGCGGGTCAGCGCTTCGGCGCGAAGAAGCGGGCGAGGATCTCGCGCGCCTCGGCCTCGAGCACGCCCGCGACGACCTCGGCGCGGTACGGCAGCCGGCGGTCGCGCACGACGTCGTAGAGCGATCCGGCCGCGCCCGCCTTGTCGTCCCACGCGCCGAAGACGAGGCGCGAGATGCGCGCCTGCAGCAGCGCACCCGCGCACATGAGGCACGGCTCGAGCGTCACGACGAGCGTGCAGCCGTCGAGGTTCCAGCCGCCCGTCGCGCGGGCCGCCTCGCGCAGCGCGAGCACCTCCGCGTGCGCGCTCGGATCGTGCGTCTCCTCGCGGCGGTTGCGCGCCTGGCCGACGACGGATCCCGACGCGTCGAGCACGATCGCGCCGACGGGCACCTCGCCCGCCGACGCCGCCTCCTCCGCGAGCGCGAGGGCGCGCCGCATGGAGGCGGTGTCGGCGGGCGAGGGGCGCATGCGCTCCAGGTTACGGCGTGACGACCGCGCGGCCGCGGAGCGTGCCCTCGTGCAGGCGGCGGTACGCCTCGGGCGCGTCGTCGAGCGAGAAGCGCTCGGTCTCGACGTCCACGCGGCCCGCGCGTGCGAGGTTCAGCACCTCCATGAGCTCGGAGCGCGAGCCCCAGTACGGCGCGCGCACGGTCGCGTCGTAGGCGCGGCCGAGCACGCCGACGTCGGCCTTCGTCGCGCCGACGCCCACGAGCACCTGGTCGGTCTCGGTGCCGCTGAGCTTCGCGCCGAGGTCGGCGGTCGGCTGGATGCCGACGAAGTCGAAGATCGCCGTGACGGTCGCGGATCCCGTCGCCTCGCGGATCGCGTCCACCGCGTCGGGGTTCGAGAGGAATGCGTGGTGCGCGCCGACTTCCTTCGCGAGCGCGAGCTTCTCGTCGGCGACGTCGAGGGCGATGACGGTCGCGGGCGTGAGCTCGCGGAGGATCTGGATCGCGACGTGGCCGAGGCCGCCCGTGCCGATGACGACGGCGGTCGATCCGGGGACGAGCTTCGACAGGGATCCCTTGATCGCGTGGTGCGGCGTGAGGCCCGCGTCGGTGAGCGCGACGTTGTCGGCCGGGTCCAGGTCGCCGAGCGGCACGAGGAACCGGGGCGAGTAGACGATGCCGGCGCCCTCGTGGCCGAGCGTCATGGGCAGCGGGTAGCTCGCGCGGTAGTCCTCGTCGGAGAGGCTCATCACGAACGAGTCCGAGTGGCAGGCGCCGGCGGCGGTCGCCTTGAGGCGCACCTGGCCCGGCCCGGGCTCGGGCGTCGGGACCTCGCGGATCACGGGCGGCTTGCCGACCTCGACGTACTGCAGTGCCTTCATCACGTCGTCCTTGTCGTTTTCGCGCCCGTCCTGGGCGTGCTCGTCCATTGTGTTCCTCATCGACGCATGTCGACCTGTCGTCGCCGGGCGTTCACCGGACCTTCCCTAGGGTGTTCGCATTCGCGCCAAGTAGCCTGTGCTCATGCGCGTGCACATTGCCGACCACCCGCTCATCACCCACAAGCTGTCCGTCCTGCGCGACAAGGCGACGTCGTCGCCCGTGTTCCGGCAGCTGACGGAGGAGCTCATGACGCTGCTGGCGTACGAGGCCACGCGCAACGTCCGCGTCGAGGAGTGCGAGATCACGACGCCCGTCACGACGACGATGGGCGTGAAGATCGGGAACCCGAAGCCGCTGGTCGTGCCGATCCTGCGCGCGGGCCTCGGCATGCTCGAGGGCATGACGAAGCTCCTGCCGACGGCCGAGGTCGGCTTCCTGGGCCTCGTGCGCGACGAGGAGACCCTCAAGCCGACGACGTACGCCGAGCGCCTGCCCGACGACCTGGCCGGCCGGCAGTGCTTCGCGCTGGATCCCATGCTCGCGACGGGCGGGTCGCTCGCGGCCGCGATCAAGTACCTCTTCGACCGCGGCGCGACCGACGTGACGGCCGTGTGCCTGCTCGGCACGCCCGAGGGCGTGCAGGCGATCGAGTCGCTCGTGGGCGACCGCGACGTCACGCTCGTGCTGGGCGCGCTCGACGAGGGCCTCGACGAGAAGGGCTACATCGTGCCCGGCCTCGGCGACGCGGGCGACCGCCTGTACGGCACGGCCGACTGACGGCGCCCGCAGCGCCCGCCCGACGGGGCGGACAGGGCGTCATGCCCGCCCGACGAGGCGCGCGAACGCGCTGAGCCGCGCGACCTGTTCGGCCTGATATGGCAGATCGTCGAGCAGCCCGGGGCTGAAGACGACGAAGGCCGCGACCTTGGCGCGGCTGATGCCGACGTTCAGGCGGTTCTCGAGCAGCAGGAACTCGGGGCCACGGGGCGCGTCGCGCCCGGACGAGGCCGCGAGCGTGAGGATCGCGACGGCGGCCTCCTGCCCCTGGAACTTATCGACCGTGCCGACGCGCACGGCGCCGAGACCCGCAGCCTGCAGCACCTGCTCGACGCGCTGCTGGTGGGCGTTGTAGGGCGCGACGACGATGACGTCCTGCGCCTCGATCGGGCGGCGCGCTCGCGACGTCGCGACCTGCTCATCGTCGATGTCGATGTCGACGAACGCGCGGCCGAGCACGTCGCGCACGATCCGCAGCACCTCCTGTGCCTCCTCGTCGGATTCGGTCGCGTTGCCGCGGTGCTCGACCGGCACCGCGTGGACGCCGGGCTCGATGCCGTCGATCGACCGCAGCTCGGCGCCGGGCCGCGAGCGCAGCTTGCCGCCGTAGGAGAGCTCGGACACGGGGCGCGCGACGTCGGGATGCAGGCGCCACGTCTGCGCGAGGAAGTAGCCGTGCCCGTCGGGCAGCACGGCGTGGCCGCGCATGAGCCAGCCGAGGGCCGAGGTGTCGACGGGCGCGGGATGGGTGCCCTGGCTGACCTGCGGCAGCTGCTGCGGGTCGCCGAGCAGCAGCAGGCGGCGGGCAGCCATCGACACCGCGACGGTCGAGGCGAGCGAGAACTGGCCGGCCTCGTCGACGACGAGGAGGTCGAGGGCGCGACGGTCGACGCGCGTGACGTTCGCGAAGTCCCACGCCGTGCCGCCGATGACGTATCCGCCGCGCGACCTGCCCTGCTGGTACGCCGCGAGGCCCGCGCGGGGCAGCACCGTGAAGCGCTGGCCGTCGGCTGCCGCGCCGCCCTTCAGCACCTTGGCCACGTGGGCCGCGGGCACCCCCGCGGCGACGACGCGGTCGAGCATGTTCTCGACGACGGCGTGCGACTGCGCGACGACGCCCACCTTCCAGCCGTGGTCGTTCACGAGGCGCGCGATGACGTGCGATCCGACGTAGGTCTTGCCCGTGCCGGGAGGCCCCTGCACCGCGAGGTAGGTGGGCACGCTGAGGAGCGAGAAGACGATCGCGTCGACGTCGCTGCCGATCGCCGAGGAGACGACCCGGCCCGCGTGGTGGTCGGCCCGCAGGCGGCGCAGGATGTCGGTCGCGGGGTCGATGGGGAACGCGCCGTCGGCCGCGCCCACCGTGCGCTCCGCGCGGAGGATGCCGTCTGCCCACTCATCGATCGCGCCCTGCTGCGCGCCTGCCGGCGGCGGCGAGGGCGGCGTGAGCGCGACGGGCAGCTCGCGCCAGGTCTCCTGCTGCACGGCGTATTCGTCGACGATCGCGCCGTCGTCGAGCACCTCGACCACGACGACCTCGTGCGGCACGTGGATCCACCGCGGCGACGCCTCGTTGGGGAACGGCGCGGGCGCGGGGTACAGCACGAAGGGGCGCGCGCCCTCGCGCAGCCTCGTGCCGGGCGCCAGCTCGCCCCGCAGCGCGAGGCGGCGCCGGAGGGCGCGGGATCCGTCGGGCGTGTGCCAGTCGTCGACGAGGTCGGAGCGGCGGATGTCGACGATGACGACGTCGCGCGTCTCGCCCCACAGCGAGATCGGCTCGCGCAGGCGCTCGAAGTGCGCCTGCCAGAAGGCCTTGGCCTCGCGCGGGTAGTAGTCGATCGCGGCAGCCGCGAGGCGGAGGGCGTTCTCGTCAGCGGACGCGGGTTCGCCGGCGTCGCGCGCCTCCTGCAGCTCGTCGGCGCGCGCGGTCAGGGCGATCGCGCGCGGCGACGGCTCGTAGGCGCCCGCGGCCCGGTCGTCGGGCGCTGCCGGCAGCACGCGCGTCTCGCGGGCGCGCTCGACGAGCCAGTCGCGCAGGCGCCTCGTCGAGACGCAGTCGTAGCGGTTGTAGTCGGCGAGGTCGTCGAGGATCGCGCGGGCCTCGTCGTCCAGGCCGGCCTCGCGCAGGGATCGCGCCTCGACGTAGCGGGCGATCGAGTCGTCGCCGCGCTGCACGTCCTGTGTGCGCACATCGGATCCCATGTAGAGCGGCTCGAGCTTCTTGATGGAGTACGAGCGCGTGCCCACGCGGAGCGCGTGCTTGACGATCGGGTACAGGTCGACGAACAGCTCGTCGCGCAGCATGCGGTCGACCTCGGCCTCGCGCACTCCGTGCCTGGCGGCCATGGCCGCGAGGTGGGTCGGCTCGTACGGCGCGTAGTGGTAGATGTGCATACCGGGGTTCGCGCGCCGTCGGGCGGCCACGAAGTCGCAGAACCGCTCGAGCGCCTCGCGCTCCGCCGCGAGGTCGTGCGCCCACAGCGCCGAGTACTGCTCGCGCATGTCGACCCAGCCGAACAGGTAGTCGATGCCCCAAGCGACCCGCCCGTCGGGCCGCGCCTCGCTGAACAGCGGGTCGCCCTCGAAGTCGAAGAAGACATCGCCCATGTCGGGGCGCGGCATGGCGCTGAGTGCCGCGGGCTGCACGACCTCGTAGAGCGGCGCGCCGCCCTCGCGCTCGGTCGCGACCTGCAGGCGCGCCTGCGTGCGCAGCATGGCGAACGCGTCGTCGCCCATGCGCGGGGGCTTCTGCTCGGCCGCCGCGAGGGCGTCGATCGTGTCGATGCCGGCGTCGCGCAGCCGCTCGCGCTGCGCGGGCCGCATGCCGGCGACGAGGAGGACGTCGCGGTGCGCCTGCACCTGCTCCTCGCAGGCGGCGCAGCGCCCGCACGCGCGCACGGCGAGCTCGCCTCGCGCATCGCCCCACGCGATCGGCTCGGCGCCCGTGCCGAGGTCGAGCCGACGGTCGGCGACGAGCTGCAGCAGCCGCTCGCGACGCACGCGGAACAGCGGCAGCAGGTCGCGCACGTCGTGCGTCGACGTGGATCCGTCGCCCAGGAGCAGGTCGACCTCGTCGGCGCGCGGCACGTCGAGCGCGTCGAGCTGGTCGACGTATGCCGCCAGCTGCATCAACGCCGTCACACGGGCGGCGCGGGCGAGCTTGGTGTCCTGCACCCGCCAGCGGCCGTCGTCGTCGCGCAGCAGGAAGTCGGCGAATCCGACAAAATCGCCGCCTGAGAAGGCCGCCTGGAAGACGACGCGGGCCCGCGGATCGGCGAGCGCCTCGCGCGTGCGCTGCGCCGCGGCGGCGAGCGCGTCGCGGTCGGCCGACGAGACGCGGGGGATCTCGACGACGGCGTCGCCGAACTCGGCGCGGTACCGCTCGAGCGCGCGGGCCTCGTGTGCGTCGCCCATCGCCGCGGCCCGCGCGAGCATCGGGTCGTCGGGCTCGTCGACCGCCTTGCAGCGCCCCAGCCGCGCATCGATCTGCCGCAGCCACGCGAACTCGCACTCCGCCGCCGCGCGCAGGTCGCTCGCGCTCCAGACGAGGCGGTGGTGTTCGCGGTCGATTCGCATGCGTCCACGGTAATTCGGACCTCTGACATTCCGCCCGGGTGC
>JAJUIM010000326.1 GCA_029267645.1 Microbacterium sp. | reverse complement strand
GCAGAGAAGCTGTAGGCGGTGGATCCCGTCGGCGTCGCCACGACGCAGCCGTCGGCGCCGAAGCTCGACAGCGGCCGGCCGTCGATCTCGAGCACGAGCTCGATCATGCGCTCGCGCGCTTCCTTCTCGATCGACGCCTCGTTGAGCGCCCACGTCTCATAGACGACCTCGCCCGAGCGATCGCGCACCTTCACGGCGAGCGCGAGGCGCTCCTCGACGCCGTAGTCGCCCGCAAGCACGCGGTGCACAGCCTCGTCCATGTCGTCGCGCTCGATCTCGGCGAGGAAGCCGACGTGGCCCATGTTGATGCCGAGCACGGGCGCCGTGCCGTCGCGCACGAGCTCGGCGGCGCGCAGGATCGTGCCGTCGCCGCCGAGGACGATCGCGACGTCGATGCTCTCGACGGGCACATCGGATCCGAGCCCCCGCTCGCTCGCGAAACTCGGCACGATTTCGGCGAGCGCGTCGCGGTCGGACGGCTCGAACACGGGCGTCGCGCCCTGCTCTCGGATGATCGACGCGATGCGCGCCGCGGCCTCGACCGTGTCGTCGCGATACGTGTGCGCCACGATCAGGATCCTGCGTGCGCTCATCGTCCCCCTCTGGAAGTGCTGTCGCCGGCGAGCCGTGCGATCTCGTCTTCCCATTCTGTCGGATCGCTCCCGCGCCCGGGCGCGATGTGGACGACGAACTCGCGATTGCCGTGCGCGCCGGCGACGGGGCTCTCGATGACGCCGAGCGTGCCGAGCCCGAGCTCCGCAGCATCCCGCAGCACGCCGCAGGCGGCCTGCGCGCGCAGGGCCGGATCCTCGACGATCCCGCCGCGCACGCGCTCGCGCCCGACCTCGAACTGCGGCTTCACGAGCAGCACGAAGTCGGCGTCGCTCGCCGCGACTGACGCCGCGGCCGGCAGCACGTGACCGAGCGAGATGAACGACAGGTCACCCGTCACGACGCTCGGCGGATTCGCGACGCCCGTCGCCTCCGCGAGCCCCTCGCGCGTGAGGAAACGCACGTTCATGCCCTCCACGACCCGCACGCCGGGATCCGCGGCGACCTCGGGCGCGATCTGGTCGTGGCCCACGTCGACCGCGAGCACCGGATCCGCCCCGCGCTCGCGGAGCACCTGCGTGAAGCCGCCCGTCGAGGCGCCCATGTCGAGCGCGACGCGCCCTGCGACGTCGAGTTCGAACGCATCGAGCGCCGCCACGAGCTTGTGCGCCGCGCGGCTGACGTACCGGTCGCCGTCGACGACGATCTCCTGGTCGTCGCCCGTCGGCGCCGACGCCTTGCGCGCGGGCAGTCCGTCGACCGTCACGCGGCCGTCCGCGATGAGCCGCGCCGCGTGGGTGCGGGATCGGGCGAGGCCGCGCGCGGCGAGGACGGCGTCGAGCCGGCCGCTCACGCCTCGCTCGTCCGCTCGAGCGCGGCCTGGAGCTCGTCGTGCAGCGCCTGGTAGGCCTGCGCTCGCTCGCCGAGGGGCTGCTGCTCGATGACGTCGAGCTGCGCCGCGAGGGCGTCGTCGAGGCTGTCGTCCGTCATGCCTCCACGATACGTCGCGCCGTCAGGGGCGGTGGAACGTGTCGCGGTACAGCACCTCGGGCACGTCGAAGCCGAAGATCTGCCGGCCCGTCGCCCAGATCGCGTGCGCGCCCGCCCGCAGCAGGTCGATCTGGCGGTCGCCCTCCGAGAGGATCTCGATCTCGGGTCCGTTGCCCGTGCGCACCTTCGCCGCGCCCACGCTCGTGACGTCGCCCTTCTGGCGTACAGCGGGATACGGCTCGAACAGCTCGCGCAGGTCGCTCAGGATGTAGGTCGGGCGCGCGTGCGTCGGCGCCGCGAGCACGTGCTTCGGGCGGTCGATGCCCGTGAGCACGAGCGCAGAGTCGATGCCCGCTGCCTGCGCACCCTGGATGTCGGTGTCGAGGCGGTCGCCGAGGAACAGCGGCTGCGTCGCGTCGAAGCGCGCCGTCGCGGCGTGGAAGATGGGCGCCTCCGGCTTGCCCGCGACCGTCGCAAGCCGGCCGACCGCCGTGTGCACGGCCGACACGAGCGTGCCGTTGCCGGGCGCGACGCCGCGATCGCGCGGGATCGTCCAGTCTGTGTTCGTCGCGATCCAGGGGATCCCGCCGTCCTCTTCGGGGGTCTGCAGCGCGAACGCCGCCTCCGCGAGGTCGGTCCAGGCGACGTCGGGGTTGAACCCCTGCACGACGGCGGCGGGGCCGTCGTCCGCGCTGCGCGTGACGATGTAGCCGGCCTTCTCGAGCTCGACGACGAGCCCCTCGCCGCCGACGACGAGGATCGTGGATCCAGGCGCCACCTTCTGCGCCAGCAGCCGCGCGGCCGCCTGCGGGCTCGTCACGACGTCCTGCGGCTGCGTGCGCAGCCCGAGGTCGACGAGGTGCTGCGCCACGGCGCGATCGGTACGCGAGGCGTTGTTCGTGATATAGCCGAGCCGGCGCCCCTCGTCCTGCGCGCGGTTGAGGCTCTCGATCGCGTGCGGCACGGCACCCGGGCCGGCGTACACGATGCCGTCGAGGTCGGCGAGCAGCACGTCCACGCCGTCGAGCGGCGCGGG